>JBAQUT010000028.1:0-5235 GCA_049297695.1 Alphaproteobacteria bacterium
GACGTACACCATGATGAGGAGGAGGCCGAGGAATTCCGCCTGCAGCAGGATGAAGATGCCCGCCGCGTTGAGGAAACTAAACACCAGCGACAGCACGCCCACCATGGGGTTGCGGGCGCACACCACGCCGACGGCGCCTAGGAGGAGGCCGGTGGCAAAGAGGAGGAAGAGGATGTCGGGGATCATGAACGATTCTCCGTCATTCCAGCGCAGGCTGGAATCCAGGGCGATGAAAAACTAGACAAGTTCATGGCTAAGGTCTTTCCATTGGGGATTTCGTTCTTCAATGAGACGTAGTTTCCAATCACGCTTCCACCATTTGATTTTTGTTTCTTCGGCAATGGCATTTTCGATATTCTCAAAAAATTTATAGTAAACCAATTTTTTAAGGGCGTACTTCTGGGTAAATTGCGAGCCAACACCTTCTTGGTGTTGCCATGTACGGCGACAGAGATTGGCTGTGACTCCCACATAGATAGTTCCGTTCCTGTCGTTGGCCATGATGTAAACATATCCTGTCATCGCCCCTCGCCCTGGATTCCAGCCTGCGCTGGAATGACAGATGTGCCGTTTAAGGGGGCAAGCCCCCTTAACCCCCGAGACATAGCTTGGTTTGTTGTGACATTCATCGGTACGGGCTATCTTTTTTCAGGCGTTCGGCGAGGGTGGGTTCCAAGCGGTCGCCGTTGGCGAGGAGTTTTTGTTTGGTGTAGAGGAGGTTTTTGCGGTTTTCGTTGGCGAATTCCATGTTGGGGCCTTCCACGATGGCGTCCACCGGGCAGGCTTCTTCGCACAGACCGCAGTAGATGCATTTCACCATGTCGATGTCGTAGCGGGTGGTGCGGCGGGAGCCATCGGCGCGGGGTTCGGCCTCGATGGTGATGGCTTGGGCGGGGCACACGGCCTCGCACAGTTTGCAGGCGATGCAGCGTTCTTCCCCATTGGGGTAGCGGCGCAGGGCATGTTCGCCACGGAAACGGGGGCTGATGGGGGTGGTTTCAAAGGGGTACATCAGCGTGTATTTTTTGGCGAACAGCTGCCGGAACGTGATGGCGAAGCCGGAGAGCATGTCCAGCAGCAGGAATTGTTTGAGGGTGCGGAGGAGGTTCATTATAGTTCTTTATGTTTCTTTATAAACTCTTTTATCATAACAGATAATGGCACACGATTTAAGTCGTGATAAGGAATAAAAGCAAAGCCAGATCCTTCACTCAACCGAATATCATGAGGATTCACAATTCTATTCATTTTATAAAATTCAGTCATCCAACCTGGCTCATATTCTCCGCGTTGAATGAGACTAATTTCATCTATTTTACATGAAATGCCTGTTTCTTCAAAAAACTCACGTATAACACCAATTTTCCCGTCTTCTCCTTCTTCAAGAGACCCTCCAAAAAACGTAAACGTATAATCATTGATATTCTTCTTACGTCCGTCACGGAATTGCATTAAGTATGCCCCATGCTCATCTTGCACAATCATCATAACATCGTGCCGTAGAGACTGATTCATACCCCAAAGCCTCCGTACATTTTGACGTAGGAAGCGGTGAGGATGAGCCAGATGAGGCTGAGGGGGAGGAAGATTTTCCAGCCGAGGCGCATGAGTTGGTCGTAGCGGTAGCGGGGGAAGGTTCCGCGCACCCAGATGAACCAGAAGAGCATGAAAACAACCTTGCCCACAAACCACACCACGCCGGGGATGAGGGTGAGCGGCCAGATGTTAAGCGGGGGAAGCCAGCCGCCGAGGAAGAGGAGGACGGTGAAGGCGGACATCGTTATCATCGCAATATATTCGCCGAGGAAGAACATGCCGAAATACATGCTGGAGTATTCGGTGTTGTAACCGGCCACCAGTTCGGCTTCGGCTTCGGGGAGATCGAAGGGGTGACGGTTGGTTTCGGCGAGAATGCTCACCAAGAACATGATGAAGGCGGGGAACGCGGGGAGGAAGAACCAGACGGCGCGTTGGGCTTCCACGATTTTGGTGAGGTTCATGGTGCCCGCCAGCAGCACCACAGAGAGGATGATGAGGCCCATGCTCACTTCGTACGACACCATTTGGGCGCCCGAGCGGACGGCGCCGAGGAACGGGTATTTGCTGTTACTGGCCCAGCCCGCCATGAGGATGCCGTAGACGCTGAGGCTGGAGATGGCGAGGAGGTACATGACGCCAAGGTCCACATCCGCCACCACCCAGCCGTTATCCACGGGGATAACCGCCCACGCGAGCAGGCTGGGGATGAAGATCATGGCGGGGGCCAGAATGAACATGAGTTTGTTGGAATCGGCGGGGATGAAGGGCTCTTTGAAGAACAGCTTCACGGCATCCGCAATGGGTTGCAGCAGGCCGTAGGGGCCCACGTACATGGGGCCGTGGCGGAGGTGCATCCACGCCAGCACCTTACGTTCCAGCCACGTGGTGTAGGCCATGGCGCCCAGCACCGGGCCCGCGAACAGGAGGCAGAGGGTGACCGTCCAGACGAGATACCAGATGTTATCGGCTGTGACGATATTGTTATAATATTGGAGGGCTAAATCAACCATGGGTAATACCTTCCATCAAATAGAATTCGGCTTTGGCGAGTGTGTCTTGAAAATCGCTGGATGTATCGAAGAATTGAAGGCCTTGTTTGGAGCATCGCCATTGCAGTTCACGGCTGATGAAAATTTGCTCATCGAGATGATCCCGTTGAACCTGAATCGATTTTTCATTCAACCAGTCGTTAGGTAGGCCTTTTGCACTTTGGACTTTAGCGAGTTTTCTTTCCACTGTTTCGGAAGGATAGCCGAGCCAGCAGATACGGAAAGGGACACCCATGTTAGTGAGTGCTGTGGTGTGTTCTGGTTGAAAGGCCATGCTATCCATGACGTAATTCATACCATCTTTTGCCATATAACCGAGGCGGCGTTGAAGATAAGGCCACATTTTGTTGGCTTTGGTGTGTTCGGAGTCTTCCCAGTAAATGCCAGCGGTGGGCATACCTTCAATCAAGGCATACATGGAATCATCGATGCTGGCATAGGAAAGACCGTACTTACGGGCCATGGTACGGCCGAGGATGCTCTTCCCTGCCCTGCTGGCGCCGCCGATGAGGTACAGCATTTATGCGGCCTCCTTTTTGGCGTGGGCGGTGCCGTGTTCGGCGGCCAGTTTATGCATGTAGGGGCTTTGGCGGTGAAAACTGGTTAACTGGTAACTGGATGACTGGATGACTGGAAGAGGCGTTGCCGATAATTTGCCGATTTTGGCGGCGGGTTTGAAGGGGGTAGGCAGTATCTTGTTGCGGTTTTCGGGGGCGTAGGCGGGGCAGAAATCCGCCACCAAGGTGCGGAGTTTGGCGAGAGTGTCAAAAGGCAGTTTGTGGCCAAGTTCTTCCGACAGGGCGCGGAAGATTTTCCAATCTTCTTTGGCGTTGAGGGGTGGTTTGGTGGCGGCTTTGGCTTCTTGCACGCGGCCTTCGGCGTTGGCGAACAGGCCTTCTTTTTCCGCAAAGGTGCTGGCGGGGAGAAGAATGTCAGTCACTTTGGCGATTTCGGTGGCGTGGGTGCCCACGTAGATGAGCGTGCCTTGGAAGCCTTTGAGATCGGCGGGGGTGAGATCGCAATCGCCGTAGAGGACAAGGACATCCAGAGTACCTGCGCGGGCGGCTTTCAGGATGTCGGCGGTGGCCATGCCGCCTTTCACGGGGTGGACCGCCATATCCAGCGCCGTGATGCGGCCGCAGGTATCGTGGAGGACGTTGAAACCGTTCCAGCCGTCACGTTGCGTGGCTTTGTGGAGTGTGGCCAACAGGGCTAGGGCGTCTTCCCTTTCGTGGATACGACCACTAATGACGACCAAGGGGCGTTGGGCTTTGAGGAAAGCGTCGGGGAGGTTGGACAAGATTTCTGGCTTATCGCCGAGGTTATGGTGAGGATACGTTAAATCCACGTTGGGAGATTGCCGCGCTGCGCTCGCAATGACGCCTGCGGCGACAGGGGGCAAGCCCCCTGTACCCCCCACGCCTACGGCGTAGACAGGGGCGCGGCCTTTGGTGGCGGCGCGGCGGAGTTTGACGTTCAGCACGGGGGCTTCGGTGCGGGGGTTGATGCCCACCAGCAGGATGGCGTCGGCTTTGTCCCACTGCTCAAAGGGTGTGTGGCAGATGTTCAGGGCGTGGTGTTTGCTGTCCGCCGCGCTGTTTACGGTGCGGGAATCCACGTTGTCGGTGCCGAGAACATCCGTCATGAAAGCGCGGAAGGCGAAGGCATCTTCGGCGGAATGGAGGTTGTCCATAAGGCCTGCGATGCGGTTTTTACGGATACCTTTCAAGGCGGATTTTACGGCTTCAAAGGCCTCAGGCCAGTTGGCGGGTTGCATTTCCCTGCCCTTCTTCACGTGGGGTGTGGCGAGGCGGTTGGTGTGGTGGGCATCCACGCTGTAGCGGGCAGCGTCGGAGATCCACTCTTCGTTCACGGCGGCGTTCTCGCGGGCCACGGCCCGGAGGATTTTGCCGGCGCGGGCATCCAGCCGCATGGCACTGCCGACGGCATCCAGCACATCAATCGTGTCCGTTCCCACCAACTCCCACGGGCGGCCTTGGAAGGCGTATTGTTTGTTGGTGAGGGCGCCCACAGGGCACAAATCGATCATGTTGCCCGCGAGTTCCGACTGCAAAGCTTGGGCGACGTAGGTGCCGACTTGCATGGTTTCGCCACGGCCGGTGGCGCCCATTTCTTCCACTCCCGCAATTTCGGTGGCGAAGCGGATGCAGCGGGTGCAATGGATGCAGCGGGTCATCACGGTTTTGATTTTGCTGCCGATTTCCAGATCGTCCACGGCGCGTTTGGGCTCAACGTAGTGGGTGCGATCACCGCCGTAGGCCACGGAAAGATCTTGCAGTTGGCATTCGCCGCCTTGGTCGCAAATAGGGCAATCCAACGGGTGGTTGATGAGGAGGAGCTCCATGGTGCCTTTGCGGGCGGCTTCCGCCACAGGGCTGTTGGTGCGGATTTTCATGCCTTCCGCAGCGGGCCAATGGCAGCTGGCCAGGGGTTTGGGCATGCCTTCAATCTCCACCATGCACATGCGGCAGTTGCCGGCCACGCTGAGGCGTTCGTGGAAGCAGAAATGGGGGATTTCTTTTTCCGCCTTGGTGCAGGCTTGCATGACGGTGCTGCCTTTTTTGACGTGCAGCAGGGTGCCGTCGACGAAGACGTTCAGCATGCCTTCGGGGGCGGGGGGCAAGGG
>JBAQUT010000029.1:0-14124 GCA_049297695.1 Alphaproteobacteria bacterium
GCCCATTTTGGCAAACAGATTTGTAATCAGGCTTTCAAACTCACTAGGAGTAAGCTCCATCAAATTAGGGCGATCTGCCAATTCTGAGAGGACATCCACTTCGGCAACAAACCTTTTATCTACCATATTAAAGTCTACAATCGGTTTAACAGGTTGAAGTTCGGCTGGATTGCGAGAAACCTCTGCACTCAAGCGTTTTAGACATTGCAAAGGGTCAACATTACTAAGGTCAATATCGGTAAAGACATCGCGAGTAGTGCGGATAGAAAGCAGATAGGGTTGAATTTTCTTACCGGTAGCTGGATCAACGGTTCGTACATAGGCATTAAGTGCTATGGAATCTATGTTCTTTTGTTCATCAACTTTGAATGCTTCATGCAAAGCACATAAAACGACTTGAGTTACAACCAATCCGTAAAGCGTCTGAATCTCTTTTGGTTTGCGAGGTGTTGACTGGATAAGGTCGCCTGATTTGACGTACTTATACCGTTCAATAGAAGGAACGACTTCAATAGTGGGCAGCTCCAGTTCAATGACCAACTGACGATTTTCAGGAACATAAGCAACTTTCGCATGGCTGGGGAATCCTTCTGGGTAAGGGTTATCCTCTAAAGCCATCTGAATAATCTGACATAAGACTTCTGGCTCACCTTTCTCAAAAGCCGTCTTGAGGTTGTCTATTTCTGCATGCTGAGCTTCAGCTTCCGCTTTCAATTCCTCTTTTCTTGTTTGGCGAAGTTTCTTTACCTCAGCTTGGGTCATAAGGAGTTTGCTATGTTCCTCCTTGGCAGATTCACAATGCAAATCATGCTTATTTTTCAATCTAGGAAATAAAAGACATAAAATTTGATTTGGCTTTGACGGCAGGTATTCCTCTAATTTTGGAACTTCAGGGACTTTATATTGAGGACTCGACAAATCCGCATAGTCAGGCTTCTTTTTCATTCCTTCCCAATTTATAAGTGGGGTCTCATGCCAAGAATTCACTAGAAGATTCTTTAGATCTTCTAGCTTATCTTCAATATCAGAGTTGAGATTCTCTACCTCTTCCATACGGTTTTGCAGATAGGCATTCTTAGCTGCAACAAACATTTCTCTTTGGTTGCGAGCATCTTCTCTCACTCTGATTCGTTCACGGCGGATATTCTCTCTTACATTAGCTCTATGAGCACGGTCAGCAGCCCTTGCAGTAGCCATAGCCAAAGCATAAAAAGTAGGGCCTCTTCTTCCCATCAGAATCTCCTAAGGTGATTTACCTCTTTTTATCCTAACACTTAAGCATTTAAGTTGGTATAGGTTATGAGTGACAATAAATCAGAGATTGATTACCCATGCGAACAAGCCGTTTCTAAGCCCGTATAAGCCTTCCAACCCTTCAACCTTGCCCGCCCTTGGGAAAAACCTTACAAACCGTCCTGCACCCGTACAAGGCGGTTATGCATGGACATCAACCCGTTTGGGCCTTTGCGTTTGGCTTAACCTGCACAACCTACCCAGATTGATTGTCCATTCCCCATGTTCACTTCCACACCACTTGCTGGGGTAGGCTCACCCACCTTAGGCCAAAGGGCTTTGTAGGTCGTCTTACCATTTGAGAATGTCATAGACATGGTGGAGTCGCTTGTCACAATGTCTTCTTTGAAGCCTGTTAAAGCTATTTCAGGCTCACTTTCAGTTTTGCCAAAGAAATACCTCACAATCTCACCTGCTTGGCATAAGCTGATTTGCTTGCCGTTTGGTGTTACGCATGAAAAAAGACTTTCATAACCACTGCTACACGCATTGGATGGTGGATTGAGATTCGACTCATTCGGCCCAGATTCGGTAGAATCTTCTTTCTGTAATTTAGCCCGCTCTTGCTGCATTTTTTCTTTTATCATTTGCTTTAACTCCTGAGCAAAAACCTCTTGCTCTTGAGGGTAAGACTGCCAGTATTTTTCAACCATAGGCTGCTTGCCATAAAGGCTGAGCATAGTATCTTCTGTTCCTTGATCGAGCTTTATTGAAAAGCTAGGGTGTACAATTGATCTGAACAATGCCCATTGCTCATCCCACCCTTGAGCCAATGTATGGATAACTTCTTCACGGAAGAAGTCTTGCCGAACTTCAACATAGGATTGGGTTTTCTCCTTATCAAACCATGAAAACTTGTAGCGGATGTTTTGGACGTCATTGCTGGTGAGTATCTCTGCCTGACAACCAAGGGCATCATTGGTTTGGAAGGTGGTTTGATTGTTTCTGAACCCCATAATCTTTAAGCCGACTAATTGAGCCATGACGCCATTAGAGATAGCTTCTTTTACAGCATCTTCAACATGAGTACCCGTACATGAAAACTCTGTAGATAAAGGCTTGGAGCTTTCAACCTGACTTGTGGGAAGTCTTTCCGAAGCATTCTCCTTCATGGTGCTGGTCAAGTTGGAAACAAACATCCACCCACCTGCAAGGGCTAAAGGTAGCTTCCACCACCAACCATCAAGGCTGAATTTAAAACGTTTGGAATTGGCTGATTGAGGGTCGGTCATGATAAAAGCTCCCATGTGTTAAATGGGCTGCCAAATCGGAAAAGACTTAGCAGCCGGGAGTTTGTAACCGCGTTAAGACGGTGCGTGAGCCTTTAGCCGTGAAGCTTGGACATACGCTCACGCCTCCCGGCCATTTGACCGAAAGGCGTGTATTGATAACGGAGCACACACTCCGCCTAACGTGGGTTACAACACCCAAAAGGGACTATGCCCGAAAGAACGGAGCATGTCTCCCCTTATTTTGCGAAATTAGGAAATTAATTGACTGATTTCCCTTATTTTATAGTAAGATAGGTTGCCTGCAAAATCGTTACCGACTTGAATGGCAATAATCTTGTCGCGAGACTCGGTGTGATAGTGCAGATACTCAAGCACGCGTTTCGGTGTTGCTAGAGTTCTAAGAATCCATACCGAAGGCATAACTTCACGGACTTGGCCGAGGCCTGCAATTGTATCCTTAAACGCGTTGTAGCGATTCCCACTGCTAGATAGGTTAAACGCAATAAGCATGGTGTTCATGTTGATGTTCTTTGATTTGAAAAGGATGAGACAGGGATGACTCCCTGAGTGATAGGCAGAGGGCTTTACACCTGCACCCTCATTATAAGGCGAAAAAGCGTAAGAAGCAAAAATATTTTCTTATTCAATAGATTAGACGTTATTTCGACATGGGAAAGTCATTAATCCTTAGGGGGAAATTTACACACAACAGATTTGAGGAGCGAGCATCAAGGACCCACAACAAAAAGTGTAACCCCCTGTAGGTTTTTCCTCTCTGGATTTCTCCAAATTTCTGCGTCCTAGTGTCCCGTGAGTGTCCCGTGGATAAAAAGAAAGCCACTCAATGAGTGGCTAAATACTTGAAATAATTGGTTGCGGGGGCTGGATTTGAACCAACGACCTTCAGGTTATGAGCCTGACGAGCTACCGGGCTGCTCCACCCCGCGACATGGCCCGTGCGATATGTAACTGGGCTTGGTGGGTGGATACGCGGGATTGGGCCCCCTGTCAACCCCGCACTTGCTTCAAGCGGTTTAGTTTGCTTTAATCGCGGCACGCGTATTGAACCATAACAACAAGGATTTCCCCTCATGGCCCCCAAACACAAGCCTACCAAAGCTAAAACTGCCATCAAAGCACCTTCCAAGACATCCAAAGCGCTTTCTGCCGCCAAAACCGTATCTCTCCCCAAAACCTCGGCAACTCCCGCAGCCAAGGCCGTGTCCAAGCCCGCTGCCAAGCCCCAGCGCATGGAAATCGACCTGCCCGACATGACCCATTGGAAAGACAACGCTTTCAAGTTTGCCCAAAGCAACCCTTCCGCGTTGGTGGCAGGCGCGCTGGCGGTGATGTTGGGCGTGCTGTTGTTACTCCCTTAATTTCGTGCTGGAAATAAGTGGTCAAATCGGCTAAAAGGGTGCCTATGCGGGATTAGTTTAATGGTAAAACTTCAGTTTTCCAAACTGATATCAGGAGTTCGATTCTCCTATCCCGCTCCAGATTCGACTTTATATTTTATATAACAATACAATAACTTAGACAATCAGCCTCCAGACTTGTAGGTGTCACATATAGACGCCCATAAGATGTCACAAAAGGGGTGGAGAACTGGTTGTGTCAATATCACTTAATCCTTGGCGAACAGTTGAGGTTAAATCTGTTAAAGACGTATAACTTGAGCGTCCATTGCCCGCGCCTTCAACATCAGCCGAGAAACCCTGTACAACTACCTACGGGCCTAACCTACCCCCCCCACCTTTCAGAAAAACGGAAAATACTCTCCCCACGCCCCATGCACCTACCATGCCGCTGGAGAGACTGGATTTTGACAGACATTCTTGGCTGCGAAATCATTTCGTTTGTATGCCTTAAATCAATGTTTTACTTGACAAGCTCCCCACGATATGCCATAAATCAGCTAGCGTGAGAGTAGATGTAGCCCTGTAGGGGATTTTTTGTTGCCTAAGTTTACGCATAAGTTATGATGAGACGTGGAAAAACGCATAATCATCTATATCACTGCTTTACTACTCAGCTTATTAGCGTTGTTAGGATTCATGCTGATAACTGGCTTAATCGACCTTATACTCATACCTTCTGTCGACGATACAGGTGTACCCGATACAGGTTTAGCCGATTACATGGCTATCTATATGGTTTTTTTAATGCCCATCATAGGTGTTCTGGTCTTTATGCTTTATGGCATGAGTTTGATTGTTATGCTTATCGGTGGTTGGATAAAGCTTTACCCGTGGTATGTTTGGGTACTTGGTTTTGTTGCTGTGCCCTTAGTATGTATTGGTTTAGGTTTTGTAGTCCCGTGGTCGTGGCTGTGGGTTCTAGACACCTTCAAAATACCTGTTTATGAAGATACTTTAGAGCTAGTTAATCCTGATAAACTCTTAAACAAAGGATTGGATTTATCTGGTGGAGGCTTGGGGGTTACGGCTAATCCAAGACAAGCAACTGCGTATTTTAAAAAAGCCGCTGAACTAGGACAACCCGATGCCATGCAACTTGTAGCTATTAGCTATGAAGGCGGAGGGGGAGGTTTGCCACAAAATGATAAACTAGCCTGGGAGTGGTATGTTAAATCGGCACAGACAGGTAATACCGAGGCAATGATACGTGTTGCAGAGGCGTATGAGAAAGGCGAACTTGGCCAACCCATTTTACCTGAACAAGCGAAGCTATGGAGAGAGAAAGCTGTGAAGTAATCTATTAAAAATATGTGTGTTTATTGCCCCCTTTAGTAGGGGGTTTTTTGTTATCTAAAGAAGGAGAGAATCATGAAACGTATGAGAACCAATGTACCTGTTGATGAAATAAATGATGTGGCAGATGCTGTCGAAGGTATTGTAAGTATATATCAGATTGAGAGAAAAATAGAGCAAGATGCAAAAATATTTAAGTTAACACCAGAGGAGGTTGTTGAGTTACGTAATGCGTATGTATTAGAAGATGTACACCCAGTTATGGTTGATAGGTTTCGTCAGGCTCAAAATAAGGTACGTGAACGAGTTGGCAAACCTCCTCTCAGATCGTCCCAAGAGATTTTAGAGGGAGTACAAAACAGAGTGGAAAAACCTGTAGAATACCCTAATGGGGCAAGTGAACCAGCGGATATACGAACAGGCCCTTCTTCTGATGGGGCATCGACAACAGTGATTTATAACCCGCCACCTGTTGAACCTGAAACTTTACCTTTGCCTTCTGAGACACATCAGGGAGACATTAGTTTTCCTGCCGGCATTGTGGTGGGGGCATCGACAGATATTGACGGTACGGTTGCCCCACACATCGTTTGTCAACGCTGTCACCGTCTAATCCACCAACGCTACAAAACCCCCGAAGCATGGCAAGCGCATGTCGCCCGTTATCACCAAGACGGCGCTTGGTTTACAACCCTTAGTCTCACCCGTTGATAGTCACCTTTTGTAGTTAAGTTTCGTCAAGATATAAAGATTTTCGTCAAGTCATTACATTGTTAAACTTATGATTATATTTGCAATATTCACTAATGTATAGACTTGACGAAATCACATAGCGAAAAATGGCCCAAAAATGCTCTTGTTCTGCTTCTCAAACGGAGTTACAAAATGAGTCACAAAGTCACTAAGTGGTTGTTGTTTAACTTATTGATTGTTATATAAATGGCGAGAAAGAGGATTTTCTCCTATCCCGCTCCAAGTTCCTTCTCTATATCTAGTTCTCCGCCCCTCAAAAAAAACTCCCAAAGCTACATCTAGTATCTCTAGATAATTTCTCCACATACCGTGCTACTTGGTAAAGCCACTTCCTACCCCCACACCAGTCGTACCATAAGAAAGACCTGACCGATTCCAACCCGGTACATGTCTCGCTTGGAGGAAATAAGACTAAACAACAACTTTAAGAGGGCTGAACTATGAAACAAAGTACCATCTGCCACTATCGAATGGTGGTTCGCACCCACAACGTGCGGATAACCCCAACTGCCAGCGGGATGCTGGTAGGTAAGGTTAAGGGAGCTTGCTCCCGCCGCACCCGATGTACCTAGAGGGAGAACGCGTCAAACGCGAACTCCCGATGAAGAAATCTCTCTCAAGCAACTGGCCCTTGATTGAGAGGCAACCCTCCCCGCGCTTGGCCAGCGTGGGGAGGGTTTGTCGTTTCAAAACACCCAAAAACCCACAAATCTCACCCCACCATCTGCAACCGTGCCAGCGCCGCGTACAGTTTGGAATGCTTCATCAATTCGGCATGGGTGCCCTCTTCCACCACCTTGCCTTTGTCCAGCACCACAATGCGGTCGGCGGCCTTCACGGTAGCCAAGCGGTGGGCGATGGTCACCACCGTGCGCCCCTTCCCCGCCTCTTCCAGCGCCGCCTGCACCGCCCGCTCGCTTTCGGCATCCAAGTGGCTGGTGGCTTCGTCCAGCAGCAATATCGGCGCATCCACCAGCACGGCGCGGGCAATGGCCAACCGCTGGCGCTGTCCGCCACTCAGCTGCACCCCTTTTTCACCCACCGGAGTCTCCAACCCCTGCGGCAACACCCGCACAAACCCGTCCGCATGGGCCACCTTCAGCGCCGCCCACACCTCATCCTCGGTGGCTTCGGGCCGCCCGTAGGCCACGTTGGCGCGCACGGTGGTGCTAAAAATGGCGGATTCCTGAGCCACCACGGCCACCGCACCCCGCAAGCTGGCAAACGCCAATTTCCGCACATCCACGCCGTCCACCGTCACCGCGCCGCTGGTCACATCGTAAAAGCGTAACAACAAGCTGAACAACGTGCTTTTCCCCGCGCCGCTGGGCCCCACAATGGCCACTTTTTCCCCCGCTTTTACCTTAAAGCTAATCCCGTCCGCCACGTTCACCTCGGGCCGGCTGGCGTAGGCAAACACCACGTTCTTTAGCTCCACGCCACGGGCGCCTTTGGCCTTGGGCAACGCCGTGGGCTTGGCAGGCTCCACAATGCTGGGCCGCTCGGCCAACAGTTCCATAATCCGCTCGGCGGCGGCTTGGGCCGTGTTCAACATGGGCCAAAACCCAGCCAAGTTGCTCACACCATCGCCCAAAAACGCCAAATACAGCAAAAACGCCATCAATTCGCCCAAACTCATGGTGCCCGCAATCACATCCCGCCCGCCCAGCCACACCACCATCATGATGGAAAAAAAGCCTAACAGAACAACAAACGAGAAAAAGCCAGCCCGCCATTTGGCAAGGCTTACCGCCAAATCCAAACCTTCTACCTGAATATGATGCATGGCCGCTATTTCCCGTTGCTCGGCACCATACGAACGTACCAAGCGGATACCATTCACCAGCTCTTCAATCTTAGCAAATGAGGCACCTGCAACCACACTCATCTTCTTTGACATCACCTTCCATTTGCGCCCCAGAAGCATGGTTACAAACGCCAACACAGGCGCTGTCACACTTAAAACAAGAGTCAACGCAGGGTTTGTCCATATCAAAATGCCGTAAGCCCCAATTGCCAGCAAGGCTCCTCTGGCTATCATGGGAGAGCCGTTTTCAAGAAATTGGTTAATCACCACCGCATCGTTGGAGGCCCGCGAAATGATATCTCCCGCCCCCCGCGTTTCAAAAAACGCCACATGCATGCGGGTTAAATGCTGGAATATCTTATCAACCAACAACCATGAAACCGAATGGGCAACCTGCTTCATATAAATGGTACGGGCAAATACACCGATAGATAATAAAATCACCATCCCCGCCGCTTCCAGCATCAGCCAGTTCAAAGCTGCCATATCCTGGTGCGTAATGGCCGCATCAAACACTTTTTTCAAATACTGGGGGATGACCAACATACACGCCGTCGTCACCAACATGGCCGCAATGCCCACGGCCAGCCGCCCCGCATAAGGCCGCACCAACGACGTTAAAAATTGGGTGGTGGTGGTTGGGAAGGGTTGCGTCATGCCCCGTTGTACGCCAACCCGTAAGGGAACTCAACGGCCCTCGCACAAACTAAAAAAGGGCCCCCCTTGCGAGGGGCCCAAGTTTAGGGAGGAAACGCCCAAGGAGGGCATGTCCCCTTGCGGGGACTCGGTCTGGAGCCTTGCGGCCCTCTCTCTACACCCCCTTCCTTGGGTGTAAAGGGCCCCGAGGGGCAAATAAGGTGAATTAAGTACCCACATCCTCTTCCTCTAACCCCACCTCATCAACCCCCGCTGCCGCTTCTTCCAGCATCTTTTTGGCATCCGCAAAGCTGTAGCCCTTCCGAAGCAACATCGCCAAGGTTTTTTGGCGCTGTTTGTACAAAGCTTCTTTCTCTTCTTTGCTCCCTGCCACCTGCCTCTTGCTGCCAGAATTCAACTTCCGCCGCGCCAACACCACGCCCCCCTCCGTCAAACTCACACCATCCTCTTCCAAGGCCATTTTGGCAGCCATAATGGCTTCGGGCGTAATGCCCACCCCTGCCAGCTCTTGGGCCACCCTGCCCCAACCCCATTTGCTGCTTTGCACACGGCTGCGCGCCCGCGCCACGGCGTAGCGGGCATCGTTCAGGTAGTTCCGCTCTTGCATCTCGGCCAGCACGGTAGCAATGGCAGCCCGATCATACCCCTTTTGGCTCAGCTTCCGCCGCAACTCTGCCACGGCATGCTCGCGGCGAGCCAGCAGGGCCAAAGCCACTTCAGCGATGGGTTTAAGTTCCTTGCCCTTCGCGTGAGATGGCTTCGCGGAGCCTGTGCCGTACTCCGATACGGTACTCGCCATGACGATACTTTCTTTTAGGCCGCCTCATCCTGTTCCACCACCGCCGCCGCAGGGGCACCTTTGGCCCGCACTTCGGCCTCAATGGCCGCCGCCACTTTGGGGTTGTCTTTCAGGTATTGCTTGGCGTTTTCGCGGCCTTGGCCAATCCTATCCCCTTTGTAGCTAAACCACGCACCCGCTTTTTCAATCACGCCACGGGCCACGCCAAGGTCAACCACCTCCCCCGTATGGCTAATGCCTTCGCCGTACATAATATCAAACACGGCCTCACGGAACGGTGGCGCCACCTTGTTCTTCACCACCTTCACGCGGGTGGTGTTGCCCACCACTTCGTCGCCGTTTTTAATGGCGCCCGTGCGGCGAATATCCATCCGCACGCTGGCATAAAACTTCAGCGCATTTCCGCCCGTGGTGGTTTCGGGGTTGCCAAACATCACGCCAATTTTCATACGGATTTGGTTGATGAAAATCACCGTGCAGTTGCTTTTGTGGATACTCCCCGTCATTTTGCGCAAGGCTTGGCTCATCAAACGGGCGTGCAAACCCATGTGGCTGTCGCCCATATCGCCTTCAATTTCGGCTTTGGGGGTCAGGGCGGCCACGCTATCTACCACCACCAAATCAATCGCCCCGCTGCGCACCAGCTGGTCGGTAATTTCCAACGCCTGCTCACCGTTGTCGGGCTGGCTTACCAACAGCTTGGTCAAATCCACACCCAGTTTTTTGGCGTACTCCGTGTCCAGCGCGTGCTCGGCATCAATAAAGGCGCAGGTGCCACCAGCTTTTTGGGCCTCGGCAATCACGTGCAGGGTCAGGGTTGTCTTCCCGCTGCTCTCAGGCCCGTAAATCTCAATCATCCGGCCTTTGGGCACACCGCCCACGCCCAGCGCCAAATCCACACCCAAACTGCCGGTGCTTATCACCTTCACGTCTTTGTCTACCGCATCGCCGGCCAGGCTAATCACGCTGCCTTTGCCAAACTGCTGCTCAATGTTTTTCAGCGCGGCTTCCAGTGCTTTGCTTTTGGCGGCATCGCTGGCGCTGCCGGTTGTTTTATCGTGCTTATCAACGGCCATGGGGGCTTCTCCTGTTTGAATTACGTTTCAACTGAAGCCACCCTACCCTAACTTTTCCCACCGCGCAACATAGAATGATGAACATTTTTCAAGAACATTCAAAAAGCCTGATACTTTCCCATGCACACCCAGTTAAAGCCTATCTGTTTGTAGGATGTACGATAATCGGCAACCATACCACACACCCAACAACCACAGGTTGCAAATATCTCGCCAAGCACCCCCTCCCCCTCCTAACGTTGGTGCAAGGAGACCTCTATCATGCGCCTCACCCACCCCGACACATCCATCACCGTCCTCCACCTCTCCCACACGCTGGATTCCGAAAGCAGCCACACCTTCCGCCAACTGGTGCGCCAAGCGCTGGAAGCCAAACCCACCACCCTGGCGCTGGATATGACCGAACTTACCTACATCGATTCCACAGGCTTAGGCCTCCTCGCCCTCACCCGCACCGAGGCCGAACGCATAGGCTGCGCCGTCACCCTGGCCAACGTGCCCAACGGACACCCCCGCAAGGTGCTGGAGCTCATGAAGTTCGACCAAATGTTCCCCACCACCTACGCCGCATAAAGGCTTCTCCTATGCTTCCCAACCCTCCCACGCCAGATACACTTCTTGCCTGCGGGATTCCATCCACCCAATGCCCCCAACACCATCTCTGCGCTCCCCCCGAAGATTTCCACATGCTCAACCTCCCTCGCGGCACCGCTCTTGGAAAAACACCCCACGAAATGATCACAGCCCTTGGTACCGGCGCTAGATATTTGGTGTTTGGCGATAACATCGCCTACCTGCACAACCACCTGCCTTCCCACCACGATACCACCGTGCTCAGCCTGGTGGCCGAAAGCTGGATGCTAGAAGACGGCCCCAGCATCGAGGCCATTGCCAACACCATCCACCACCGTGCCCACTTGGTGCCCGATCAACTCCCCACCTTGCATTTGGCGCTGGCCGAACTCATTACCAACGCAGTGGAACACGGCAATCTAGGCCTCAGTTCGGAACGGGATACGTTGATCAATGCCGACGATTGGTTCACCACCTACCAAGCCCGCGTGCGGCAAGCGTTGGCTGGGCCAGAGGGCCGCAAACCCGTGTCCATCTCCGCCGCCATGGAGCACGGCCGCGTGCGCATCACGGTGGAAGACCAAGGCCAAGGCTTCAACGTGGCCGAGCAACGGGCCCACACTTCCAGCATCTCCGCCGCCACAGGCCGAGGCCTACCGCTGCTTATGGCCATTTTGGATAACGCGCTGGAGTACACCCACGGCGGCCGCCGCGCCACCTTCACCCTTACCGTGCGCCCCGACCAAGACACCACCCTCCCCACCCGCAGCAGCATCCGCGAAACAGGCCGTATTTTGTTCGTCACCACCCGCCCCGCAGCGTTTGAACCGTTTGCCACATTCCTCGAGCAACAAGGCTTCCAGCAAGTCCACATGGCCACCAACGCCCTTACCCAAATGGAAGCGATTGAGCAGTTCCGCCCCCATTTGTTGATTATGGACGACGCCCTGCCCGACATGGCTGCCCCCACCCTGCTGCACGATTTAACCCACACCCGTAACCCGCCCAGCGTGGTGATGATGGGCGATGCCCCGCCGTTGGACGACCGCGTGCAAGCCTTCCACTTTGGCGCGGTGGATTACGTGGGGATGGATATGGCGCCGGAAGAACTGGCCCTGCGCTGCGCCCACCACCTGATGAACGGCCGCACCATGCACCAGCTTAGCCGGGTCAGCCGTAAACTGTCGGATGATTTGGAGCGCGCCCGCGCCTACCAGCTGGAACTGCTGCCCGATGCCGCAACTCTCACCAACCTGGCCCGCCGCCACGGGCTGGATATGGCCGTGCACTACCAAGGCTGCGATAGCTTGGCGGGCGATTACTGGACGGTGAAACACCTCGACCCCAAACACATCGCCATCTGCATGGTGGATTTTACCGGCCACGGGGTTATCGCGGCTCTCAATACCGTCCAGCTGCACACCTTGCTGCATGGCGAAAACGATTTGCACCACCCCGAAGCCGTGGCCCTGCTACTCAACCACCACCTCAACCGCCTGCTCTCGGCGGGCAGCTTTGCCACATACTTTTACGGCGTGTTCAACACCACCACAGGCCATTTGGCCTATTGCGCAGGGGGTATGCCCCCCGCCATTGTGCGGCACGCGGGCGGCACATTCACCAGCCTGCTCACCGCAGGGCTACCGCTGGCCATAACCCCCAACTTGCCGGTCGAAACCCGCCACGTGGATTTAAAAGATGGCGATACCCTGCTGCTGTACTCCGACGCCCTCACCGACAGCCTGCACAAAAACGGGCAGCGGTGGGATACCTCCAATCTGCTGAACCTCATCCGCAAACTCCCCGCCACCACAGCCCCCCAAACGCTGCTCACGCACCTTTTGGATAGCTTTTACGCCACCGTGCACCTGCCGGTCTCCGACGACCTCACCCTCCTCGCCCTCCGCCGTGGGGTTGTGTGCGCAGTGTAAATACTTTTAAGATCGCCCCCAAGCCTCCACAAGCGCGGCCGTTGCCATTAAGGCATCCGTGTGGGTGCGCTCATACCCGTGGGTGGCATCTGTCCCAAACCCCATCAAAGCAATGCGGATATCCATCCCCGCAAACACGGCAGCCCCCGCATCCGAGCGGTAAAACCGAAACACATCGGTCTTAAGCGGCAGTTTGAGTTTCTCTCCCAACGCAATCAAATCTCTGGATAAATCCAAACTGTAAGGCCCCAAACCATCTTTCAGGGCCACGGTCACATATTTCTCATGGCTGTTTGTCAGCTTGCTCACAGGGGCAATATCCAGCGCCACACAATCGGCCGTATCTTCCGCCAACATGCTGGCTCCGCCATAGCTCACTTCTTCATCCACACTGAAGACAAAATCCATCGTAACCGCTGGCGTAATTTTGCTCTTTTTCCAAACTTGCAAAACAGCCAATTGAATAGCCGCACTCGCCTTGTTATCCAAAAAACGGGAAACGATGTACCCGTTGGATTCCTCATATCCCGTATCGATACTCACATAATCCCCTACCCGAACGCCTGCCTTCACCACATCGCCATCCACCCTGCACACCATCGTGTCCCAATCCGCCTTATGGGTGTTCATTTCAACATCGCCATAACTATGGGCTGTAATGGTGGGAATCAACAAGGTTCCTTTCAAAGGGGTTTGGCTATGAATGGTAACCCGTGCATTTTCCGCACTGCGAGGGGCAAAACCGCCAATACGGCTTAAGCGTAACGTACCGTCGGATTTGATTTCCGCCACCATGGCTCCCAACGTATCCAAATGGCTGCATATGGCACGCACAGGGCCTTTGGCTTTGCCTTGCACCCGCACCCTCACATGCCCACGGCGTGTCTGAGTCACAGTTTTATACCCCAAACGACCGACTTCCTGCACAACATAATCCGCAGAATCACTCACCATCCCCGTAGGGCTTGGTATATCAAGCAGGTTTTTAAGCTGTTTCAGGAGATAAGCCTTATCCATCATCTTTTCTTTCTCTTGGGCACAGGCTGCCACCCAGTAAGCCCGTTGTCCAGATTGGCTGCTGGATTTTACCCAACAAAAAACCGCCTTGCGGCGGTTTGAAAAGAAATCACCAACATAAAACAATTAGCGGGATCCACACAGTATCCTTAGAAAGGAGGTGATCCAGGCGCTCGTTCCCGAACGCCTACCTTGTTATGACTTAGCCCCAGTTACTGGTTATACCGTGGGCGGCTGCTTCCTTACGGTTAGCGCACCGACTTAAGGTACCC
>JBAQUT010000030.1:0-6796 GCA_049297695.1 Alphaproteobacteria bacterium
CCCTAAAGCCCTCTTAACCCCTACCACCACCGCCGCTCCACTCTCATCCCACGCAAACCGCTTGGCCCGCGCCAACCCCCGCCGCACCAACACATCCCGCACGCTGGGCGTCTCCATCACACCAAACATTGCCACGGCCAACGCGGCTGGAACATCCCCCTCCCCACCCTTCACCACCAGCGCCGCCGTGTCATCGCCTTCCCCCACAACCTCGGCCACATAGGGCGCGTCCACACACACCACGGGCGTCCCCACGGCCATAGATTCCACCAGCGGGATGTTGAACGATTCCACCTTGCTCGCACTCACAAACACCTCGGCTTCCGCCATCCGTGCTAGCAACACGTCATGGGGCATGGGGCCGCGCAACGTCACCACATCGTCCAACTTCAACTCCGATATCAATCGTTTCATCTCCGCATCCACGGCCGCGTACACGGGCCGCCCCACAATCTCCAGCCGCACATCGGGCCGTTGGGTGCGCAACACGGCCAACGCCCGCAGCAAGGTGGGGTAATCTTTTTGGGCGTAAAAATCCCCCACCGCCAGCACCAACCCGCACTGCTTGGCTAGCTTCCCCACGGCCGCCACCTCCACGCCCGGAGGCACCACCACCGCCTTCCGCCGCATCCACCGCAAGGGCCACGGAGTAAACTCCTCCACCAACAATGTGGTTATCCCAAACACCAGCGGCGCCCGCACCGCACCCAGCACGGTCAGCACCTTCAACGCCCGCCAATACCACGCCCCCAAGGTGCCGCCCGTGGCCCCCCCCGCCGTGGTGGTGGTGTGCAGTATCGGCATGGGCCGTGGCGCCAGCAACGGCACAAAGTTGGCATTGCACAGCACAGCTTTGAACCCCCGCCGCCGCGCTACCCACGGCAACACCAGTTGCTCCCACAGGTGGCCCTTCACAAACCCATACTCCGGCGCTTCCCACACCTCCATGCCCTTGGGCAACACCAGCCCCGCCAACGTGGCCTTGGGTGCCAGCACGGTGCATTCCCAACCTTTTTCCGCCACCATATACGGCAGCATATGCAGCAGGTACGTCACCCCACCCCCCGTGTGGGTGTGCATGGCGTTGATGAGAATGCGGAGTTTCATTCGCAGAGTTTAGCAGAAACAAGGCAATAAAAAAGGGGCAAAGCCCCTTACAAACCTATTTCAATAAATCTGGCGCTTCAGGTATCTTTTCATTGGGTAAAGCTTCTTTCAAGCATTCGTCTTGTTGATGTTGGATCAAACTGTTCGCACGAATTTCCCGCGCCTTCAACTCCCCTTCCAGTTTTCTACTTTGTTCATCTATTTCAACCAAAGCTGCATGTCGTTTGGCTGAAGCCATTGCTTCATTTTCACCTCTACTGACCGCGTTATCATAATTTTTTCGAGCAATCTCAAAAGCTTTATCATACCATTTATCAATTTCTTGCCGTTTGGCCGCAATAAGTTCCAACTCTTCTTTCACCATGGGGTTCTTATCTACAAATTGCTGCCAATTAGCATCGTTGGCCGCATGGTAAGATTTTAACTTTTTTTCATCGGTAGGGATTGGCATTGTATGCAATCTGGCCATTTCTTCACATTGGGGTGTCAGCTTGCTGCCAGCCATTGCCGTACCGGCTCCGTTGGTTAACAACATACCCACACCACCAACAACTGCACCCATTAATTTACGACGAACCATATGATTATCTCCTGTTGGTCATTTATAGGTATCCCCACAACCCATTTCAACCCCCACCTGACACCTACGCCGCACGGGCCTGGGCATCCCGTTCCACCACCTCTCGCACCGGGGCAAAACTGGTGCGATGATGCACCGTGGCCCCCAACCGCTGCAACGCCTCCATGTGCCCCGCACTGCCGTAGCCCGCATTGCTGGCCCAGCCGTAGCCGGGGTGGGCGGTGTCTAACTCCGCCATTAAGGTATCCCGATACACCTTGGCCACTATGCTGGCACAGGCAATGGCCAGCTCCACGGCATCGCCCTTCACCACCGTGTGGCCAACCAAACCGTTAGGCATGTCATTCCCATCCACTAAACAGTGAGGTTGGATTTCCCTCGTATTCGGCAATCGACCATCGAACATCGAACATCGTTCTATCCCCTCCACCGCCCGCCCCATGGCAAGGTGTGTGGCCTGCCGAATATTCATCGCATCAATCTCCGCCACGCTGGCTTCAGCAATGCTCACCGTGCAGTGGGCATGAATATACGGCGCCAACGCCTCACGTTTTTTAGCCGTCAACACCTTGCTATCTCCCGCCCGTTCCAACAAATACGCCCGAATACTCGTATCCCATGGCACCACCACCGCCGCCGCCACCACAGGCCCTGCCAGCGGCCCGCGGCCCACTTCATCCACCCCGCACACCACCGTGCAGCCTTTGGCTTTGGCGGATCTTTCATAAATATCTGCCAACATTTCTCAACCTTTCATAATCAGGATAGTCACACCACTTACAATCAAAATAGCGGCTGCCAACGTATAAACATTAAAATTAATTTGACCAAATAAAAGGTAACACCAAATCGGCACAAGAATAATAGATAGTTGAGAGATCATAGCGGCATGAGTTGATGAAGAGGCTTTAACACCGCTGAACATCATCACCATACCCACTAAATTTGCCAAAACAATCGTCAAGACCGTTACCTGCATTTTCCAATCAGAAGCAATAAACTTATGAGTTTGTTCGGATACATGTCCCCAAAAAACAAAACATAAAACTAAGAATGGGGCTGTGCGTATGATAGTCATATATATCGGTGAAAAATCAGCTACAACTTTTTGAGCTAACGCCAGTTGGAGGCTGTAGAGCGTTATACTCAAAAGATTAAACATCCACCATTTCATTGTCACCCTCCGATATCCCGCTCATCAGGCGCCACTGCCACCCAACGCTGAGGCCATTGGTTGCGGGCCAGGCTGGTCAAGCTCCAGCTGCTTTTGCCCAAACGGCTTTCGTAAATCCATAAGTTAGCCAACACTTTTTGCACGTAGCCACGGGTTTCATCAAAGGGGATGCTTTCCACAAACAGCGCAGGGTCGCTGGCAGGGGCAATCTCGCGCCGTTTCCATTTGTTCACGTTGCCAAGCCCGGCATTGTAGGCGGCAATCATGGCAATCAAATCGCCTTCTGTTTTACCTTGCAAGTACGCCAAATAATCGTGGCCCAAGGTCATGTTGTTGATGGGGTCATGCAGGTTGCTGGCGCTCCCTCGCCCTGTTTTGTTCACAATGTAACGGGCGGTGGGCGGCATCAGCTGCATCAGCCCTTGCGCCCCCACATGGCTCCCAATGGTGGGGTGGAACGCACTCTCCTGCCGCGTAATCGCCAACAACAGCGGCCGCTCCATCACAACCGGCCCGCGGGGTTTCCACTCTTCTGCCAGCGGGAACAACATGGCGGGGCGTATCTGGTTAGGGTACAACGCCTTGCCCATTTGCAGGGCTACGGCGGGCATATGAAGCTCTAACCCCAAAGCCGCCATGGTTTCGGTGTACGCGGTGGGGATGTCTTCATCCGCCGTGCGCAAGGCCATTTGCCCCGTGCTTACCTGTCCTACTTGCACCAAAGCCAACGCCCGCTTGGCGGAATCCACCCTCAGCACCGCCTTCACATCGTCCGCATTCAACCGTGGGGCCGTCCAATCCAACCGTGGGGTTTCTCCCAACTTTTTAGCCGCCAAAATCCCGTAATAGGCCACAGGGTCACGCGCTGCCTGCTGGTACATGCGGTTAGCGCGCTCGCGGTTGCCAAGCTTTTCATAGGCCCGCCCCGCCCAGTAAGCGCCACGGGCGGCATGGGTGCCGTGCTCAGGTTCAATCCGCACAAGTTCCTCCCACGCGTCCACGGCTTCACGGTAATCGCCCAATCTGTAAGCCCCAAACCCCGCCCACCACAACGCATCATCCCGCACCGGCCCTTGGGCTTTGGCGCCCAACATTCCGGCACGGTGCATCACCTTCCAGTTTTGACTAACCTGCTGGGCATCGGCAATCTGCACCAACTCACCCTGCCAGCGCTCATCGCCCATCATGCGGCGCGTGCCCGTGCGATTCAAAAGCTCCAACGCCGCGTCCCATTTTTTGGCATTCCGCAACCGCCAACTTTGGCCCAACACCTCACGCCGCGCCGCCGCCCGTTCGGGGCCCATCCCCGCATATTCTTGCTCCCGCGCCCTGTCGGCCGCATCTTGGGCCATTTTCCGTTTTTGAATGCTCCACGGTAGCGGCGCTTCTGGCCCCCAACTCCCCGTGGTGGTGCAGGTGCGTTTTTTCTGAAGTTTCTTTTTCCCCTTCACTTTCACTTTGGTAGTTTTGCAGGTGGTGGTGGGCTTAGGCCGCTTGATGTTCGCCAACCGATACACCTCCGCCGCCTCAGGGTAAGCTGGGTATTTTTCCAGCCACCCCGTCAACTCGCCGTAACTGGCCTTGTAGCCTTTGCTTTGGTACAACGCCGCCTTGGCATGGGGTAGCAACACATCGTCTTTCACTGCACCCGCATGGGTTTTCTCCCACCGACCCTTCTCCGCCGCCGCAAACAAGGCTTTGTAATGGCTGGCATCGCTGCCGCTCAACGGCTGAGGGATGCCCTGCGGCCACGCTCCTACCCCCTGTACCACAAACACCATGAGCACCAACCAATATCTCATGCTGAAACCTCCCACCGTTGTTTCCAATTCAGCAAATGCTGCCACGCTACCCGTTTGAACATCGGCTGCTGCAACAACATGTCGGGCGGGAACACCGCTCCCACCGCCGCAACCCCTTCCATCACAGGTTTGGCGTTCCACCCATCAATGCTGGCCCCGCCGTCCACCAACGTGCCCAAAGCCGCACCGCCCAACACCAACACACGGGTTGGGGCTAACCCTTTCACGGCAGCCATCATCTCGTCCCGAACTTCCACCCGCGCCTTATCCTCCCGCGTGCCCAGCACCACCCAGCCAGATACCTCTCCCGCCCCTACCGCCGCCAGCATTTTGCCCAGCAACGCCATCTCAGCCTCCCTCAAAGGTATGTTCCCTTCCGCCGCAGGCATCCCCCGCGCCACCACCACCAACCCGCCTCCTTGCCCCACCGTCCACACTTTGGCAGGCACCACAGGCAACGGGCCCATGGCCATCAAGGGCACTTTCGGCTTGGCGTGGGTAGGCGAAGCCTTTACCCCCGCCACCATCCCCACCTCAAACCCACGGGTCGCCGCTGGCGTGGGCGCCTCCACAACCCGTACAGGGGCAGCAGCAAGCGGCTGCACCTGCCCATCTCCCCCCAGCCACGCAAAAGGCTCGTCCCCCACCTCCACCGCCACGCCGCTGGCTTTTAAATCCAGCACCAACATGGCCTGCGGCAAGGTCAGTTCCAAGGCGGCTCGCTGCAAAGTGCTCATGGTTTTATTAGATACCAACCCCCAACCTTACACAACCATTTTGATACCTTTCCAACCCCCTTTCCGAGGGGTATAATGCCCACGGTACAAACAAGGAGAACAACCATGAAACACCTCACCACCCCAGCGTTAGTGCTGGCCACCGCCCTGGCCCTTTCCGCCTGTGGCGAAACACGGATGGAACACATGGGTTCCGGCGCCCTGATGGGCGGCGCCCTCGGCGTTGGCGTCGCGGCCGTTACCGCTCCCACCCTGCTTACAGGCGGCCTGATTGGTGCGGGCGTCGGTGCCGTCGCCGGTGCCGTTGCCCCCGAATGCCCCATGAGCAACTGGGGTTGGTAATGCGGGTTTAAAAACCCACAAAAAAAGGCCCCTCAGGGGCCTTTTTTAACAAGACATTTCTTTTTCAGGATAAGGCTCGAACAAAAGGTTCAAAATTTCTCTCACTTTTTCTGGAGTCATCGGAGGAATCTCAAACTCATCTCCATACTGCATAGCTTGTTGATTAATCCATTCCGTAACAGCTTGGGGAGGCCAAACCCCGCTTCCATCCGATTTTGCCGTACGGCTAATGTCACGCCCTGCTTTGTAGTCAATCTCACCTAAAAACTGACAACGATCTGCCAAATGTTTTTGAAACATCGTCATGGCTTCACCGCCTTTATATGCATAAAATCGTGTCGTTACTCCTAAAATACCTTCTATGGCAGGTTCCCAATCAACAACGCTTGAAAAGGCCATGTGGCCGCTATGAAGTGTCAACAGAACCCCCATCGATACCTTGGTGGGTTTTGTTGGGTAAGGAATCGTGATGGTCATTGGCTCGCTCATAACACGGATATATTCCAGCAAAGTATACATGTCAATGCCTCACAAAAAAGGCCCCTCAGGGCCTTTTTCATCACGTTACCTTACTCAGACGCAGGTACTTCAGCAACTTCAGCGGTAGCACCCATGGCGGCCATCAGGTCGGCAGCGCGGGTTTTTTCCGAAATACGGGCAGCCTTACCCGTCAAACCACGCAGGTAGTACAGCTTGGCGCGGCGAACATCCCCGTGGCGCACCACTTCAATTTTCTCAAGGGTGGGGGAATAAAGGGGGAACACGCGCTCCACACCTTCGCCAAAGCTGATTTTCCGCACGGTAAAGCTGCTGGTGGCACCTTTGTTGTGGCGGGCAATGCAAATACCTTCGTATTTTTGCACGCGGCTGCGCTCGCCGTCTTGCACTTTCACGTGCACGTTCAGCGTGTCGCCCACTTTAAAGGTGGGGATGCTCTTGGCCTTGGGGGCCATAATCTTGCTTTGCAGCTTATCCATCAGGTTCATAACGGTTCTCCCTACATCAATCACGGGGCTTTACGCCCTGGTTGGGGGTTCTCTACCCCATTCCCCCC
>JBAQUT010000031.1:0-1770 GCA_049297695.1 Alphaproteobacteria bacterium
TAGTACAAACTTAACGTTCATTACTTTCTCCATGCGAAGGCTCTTGTTGTGTGTATGAGTGAATAGGAAATATTCTAGAAAACTCCTCATGTGCATCTGGAAAGCGAGTAAAAAACTGTTCTTGAGCAGATAGAAAGTGCAGACTTGTAAGAGTGGCGATTTGCCTTTCTTTCTCAATATTACCCTCACGCACTGCAATATAATTAGCTTTCTCGAGAAGTTTAAGTGTTTTGGCATATCCCGCTAAAAGCGCATTTTTAAGGATTTCAAGGGTGCTAGGTTGCCAAGTTCTGCCGATACTAGCAACAAGGGGTATGGTTGTATTACCTTGTCGTATCTCGTTAACGCATAACATTTCTTGATGCATTTCGATTTCAACCCCTGATAAGTTTCCGTAATCAATAACGGAACTTTCTTCGGGAATATGTTGGTTGAGCTGTTGTATCAAATCTTTATCGCAATGTAGTATTTTATGAACAAAAAGATCTAAATCTCCATCACACCCGTACTTTAACGCGCCATGAATTTGACCAGAAGATAGATTCATTCTCTTGAGAAGTTCAAAGAAATGTTCTGAAAACTTGCCATAAGAACGATAAATTCTAGCTAACACTTGTATAGTACCTGGATTGCCATTGGCAAGATTTAGAATCTGTTCTTCAACATATGCTTCATTCATATCATTCATAATAAACGCCCTCCTAATAATGAGTTTTACTTACAGTCTATATGGGTTCCCTCTCAAACCTTTTCAAGACCCACCTGACACCCATTGCCCCATGTGCTTAAAACGGCTATTCTCCGCCCATTCAGGGGAGAAACCACATGTCCAAAAACCTCATCATCCTTGGCAGCGGCGCGGCGGGGTGCACGGCAGCCATTTACGCGGCGCGGGCGGGGCTGAAGCCCACCATGATCCGCGGCAACCAACCCGGCGGGCAACTCACCATCACCACGGATGTGGAAAACTACCCCGGCTTTGCGGAAGCCATCCAAGGCCCGTGGCTGATGGAGCAAATGGAAGCTCAAGCCAAGCATTGCGGCGTGGATATTGTGAGCGACCACATTGTGAAGGCCGACCTTGTGGCCAAAACCCTCACCGGCCAAACGGGCACCGTGTACCCCTTTGCGGCGCTGATTATCGCCACGGGCGCTAGCGCCAAATGGCTGGGCATTGAGAGCGAAAAAACCTTCAACGGCAAAGGCGTTTCCGCCTGCGCCACGTGCGATGGCGCCTTTTACCGTAACCAGCACGTGGCCGTGGTGGGCGGCGGCAACAGCGCCATGGAAGAAGCCCTGTACCTTGCCAACATCGCCGCCAGTGTCACCGTCATCCACCGTAGGGATGACTTTCGGGGCGAGCTGGTGATGCGTGAACGCGTGAAAAACCACCCGAAAATTACCATCATCTGGAACAGCGCGGTGGACGAAATCCTCGGCGAGGTGAAAGACTTCGGCGGCGGCGTGAACGCGCTCCGCGTGAAGAACGTGACCGACGGCACCACGCACACCATCCCCGTCACGGGCGTGTTCATCGCCATCGGCCACCAGCCCAACACGGGCATCTTCAAGGGCCAGCTGGATATGGACGATACGGGCTACCTGAAACTCCTCCCCGGAACGGTGCTGCCCACCCACAACGGCGCCCCCCTCCCCGGCATCTTCGCGGCGGGGGATGTGGCCGACAGCATCTACCGCCAAGCCGTCACCGCCGCGGGCATGGGGTGCATGGCGGCGCTGGATGTAAACCGCTATTTGGAAGGTTTGTAG
>JBAQUT010000032.1:0-3112 GCA_049297695.1 Alphaproteobacteria bacterium
GCATCACAAACGAGGGTATCTCGGCAAGGGCATTGATCACCGCGGGCAGCCTGCTCTAGGCCCCCGCGGCGGGTCCACCCCCGCCGCCTCCGATGCTAAAAGCCCCCGTCTGGGGGCTTTTCTTCGCGCCTAAAGATAAGGGGGTTAAGGGGGTTTACCCCCTTACGACGAAGGCGTCATGGCGAGCGAAGCGTGGCCATCTCCCAACGTGCTACTGGCTTAGTAGCCAACAAACCAACAACTTCCTTCGCCAACCCCTTGCATACTGTACACATTCGTACTATATACACCGTATCCAAAGGAGAATCCCCATGCGTATCGCCCTTCTTGCCGCCCTCATCCTCCCCGCCCTGGCCCAGGCCGACCAGTACTGGGACGTGGAAGAAACCACCCTGGTGCGCGTGCGCCCCAGCCAGTACGAAGACGATGTGTATTATGCGGTAGAACCCGCCGCAGGCCCCCGCTTCAAATGGGGCAACGGCGGCACGTGGCAAGGCGCCTATGTGGGCCTGAACGTGGGCAAAGCCAGCGGCAAAACCACCTACACCAACCCCAGCAACACGGGGGATAGCTTTAAGGATAATGACAGCGTAAGCCTCGGCGCCCAAGCCGGCTACAACTGGCAACGCGGCCCCTTGGTAATGGGCGTGGAAGCCGACGTGGCGGATAGCAACAGCAAGGGCGACGACCACTTCAGCCTCGGCCAGCAAGATATCGTGAAAGGCAAATGGGAAGCCAGCGCCCGCGGCCGCGTGGGTGTGGATGTGGGCGGCGTGCTGATGCCCTACGCCACCGCAGGCTGGGCGTGGCAAAGCGTGGACTACACCATTTACGACGACCAACTCCCCGCAACCTCCACCAAAACCAACATGCTCAACGGCCCCACCTATGGCGGCGGGCTGGAAATGGCCATTTCCAACAACATGTCCCTCCGTGGCGAATACCGCCGCACCAACTTGGAAGGCAGCAAATTCGATGCCCCCGCCACCCAAACCGACCGCACGTTTGAGCGCGAAACCGATAGCCTCACCTTCGGCCTGAACTACCGCTTCCCCAACCCACCTCGCCGCTAAATTAGGGTTAAGGGGGCTTTGCCCCCTTACGACGAAGTCGTCATGGCGAGCGCAGCGTGGCCATCTCCCAAATATGGGCTAGAAACCAATTACAAAAAGGCATATAGTCCGCCACCATGAAACGCCACCTCATCACCTCCGCCATCCCTTACGTCAACGGCGTCAAGCACCTCGGCAACCTTGTGGGCAGCATGCTGCCGGCGGATGTGTTTGCCCGTTTCTGCCGCCAAAGCGGCCACGAAACCCTGTTTATATGCGGAACGGACGACCACGGCACCCCCGCCGAATTGGGCGCGATTAAAGAAAAACAAAACCCCGCCGAGTACGTCGCCAAATGGCACGATTTCCAAGCCGACATTTACAACCGTTTCGGCCTCAGCTTCGATTGGTTTGGCAGTTCCTCCCGCCCCCAAAACCACGCCCTCACCCAACACCTTGCCCGCAAACTTCAGGCCAACAGTTTGTTGGATGTCCGCACCGAGCGCATGCTGTACAGCAAGGCTGATGACCGCTTTTTGCCCGACCGTTACGTGGAAGGTACCTGCCCCAAATGCAAATTCCCCAAAGCCCGCGGCGACCAATGCGATGGCTGCGGCAGCGTGCTAGACCCCACCGATCTCATCAACCCTTACAGCTCCATCTCCGGCAGCACGGATTTGGAACTGCGCGACAGCAACCACCTCTACCTCAAACAATCCACGCTGGTTCCTCAACTCCGCGCGTTTATCGACAAACAAACCCACTGGCCCAAACTCTCCCGCAGCATTGCTTACAAATGGCTGGATGAAGGCCTGCAGGATCGGGGCATCACCCGCGACATGAAATGGGGCGTGAAAGTACCCGTGGACACCTTCGGCGACGCCTTTGCCAGCAAGGTGTTTTACGTGTGGTTCGATGCCCCCATCGCCTACATCGCCGCCACCGAAGAATGGGCCAACGCCCAAGGCTACCGCACACCCACCCCCTCCTCCAAACCCGCCGCCGCTGGCCTGTCCTCCGAAGCCTTGGCGAAGGAGGATGGTGCCGTCCCCCTCTCCGCTCCCGCCGCCCGCTGGTGGCGCAACGACATGGGCGCCGCCGACGTCACCTACACCGAGTTCATGGGCAAAGATAACGTGTACTTCCACACCCTCAGTTTCCCCAGCACGCTCATTGGCAGCGGCGAACCCTGGAAGCTGGTGCACACGCTTAAAAGCTACAACTGGCTCACCTACTACGGTGGCAAGTTTAGCACCAGCATGAACGTGGGTATCTTCACCGACAAAGCTTTGGAACTCCTCCCCGCCGACTACTGGCGCTACTACCTTCTGGCCCGCGCGCCAGAAGGCGACGACGCCGAATTCCGCTGGCCGGAAATGCAAAGTGTGGTGAACAAAGACCTCGCCGATGTCCTCGGCAACTTCGTCAACCGTACCCTCACCTTCACCGCCAAACACTTCGGGAACACAATCCCCCCCATGGGCGAACTGACGGAAGCGGAAGACAAACTGGCTGAGGATATCGCCGCCCGCGTGGCCAAAATCACCGAGCACATGGCCAACGCCGATATGCGCAAATCGGTGGAAACCCTCCGCGAATGCTGGGTGCTGGGCAACGAGTATCTGGCCACGCAAGAGCCTTGGCAAACCATCAAGACGGATAAACCCCGTGCCGCCACCGTGCTGGCCACCGCCATCGCCCTCATCCCACTGTACGCCCGCCTCATGGCCCCCATCATCCCCTTCACCGCCACCAAACTCATGGCCTGCTTTGAAGCAAACGAAGACAACGCCGAGTGCGGCGTCATCCCCGCCGCCACCAAAGCCGTGGGCCAAACTCCCCTGCCAATCCCCGCCGCAGGCCTCCCCACAACCCTCCACACCCCCTGGCCATGGCCCAAGGCGGATGACATCGCCGACCTCCTCGGCTTCCCCCCCAGCGGCACCTTCACCGTCCCCGCCCCCATCATCCCCAAAATCACGGATGACCAAGTGACCGAATGGGAAGCATTGTTCGGCAACAAGAAAGTCTAAACGGGGTTAAGGGGCGCAGCCCCTTAC
>JBAQUT010000033.1:0-2188 GCA_049297695.1 Alphaproteobacteria bacterium
AGTTATAGCTCCCAATAAAAACATCAATCCCCCCCTGTTATCCCGCTGTTAATTCCCCGCGGGATTGCACCTGATAACACCCTCTCGCGCACGCCTGCGCGTAGTTGTCCGATAAATCCACCTGCCAACACCTGCTATCATGCCCTCGCGCTTGCGCGTACTGCTGTACCTTTCCCGCCATTTTCCCGTTATCCGCATTATTTCCCCATTAAACCTTGCCGCCTGTTATGCGCCTGTTTCCCCGTTTTTACCTCGTTTAATTCAGCGATTGCAGGTTGCACGCCCTAGGGGATGAAATCTGCAATCGGTGCCCAAACACCCTTAGGCCGCCTTTTGAAGGCGGCGGGATACGGTGGATTCCGAGAGGCCCAAAATGGTGGCTATCTCTTTGCCGTTTTTGCCTTCGCCTTTGAGGCGGAAGATTTCCTTGTCCTTATCTTCCAATGGGCTGGTAACGCCAACATCACAACCAAGACAACCGCGCCAGCCATCCAAACACTTGGTAATCATGTTGGCGGCACCATAGTCTTTTCAAAACCATGCCCAACATGAACAAAGCCTTCAAACAGCGAAGCCTCACACAAACAAGGCTTAATCATGTTGGCGGCACCATAACTACCGTTCCCAAGCCTCATTCTTGCGTTTGCCAAGAAAGTCCTTCAACACCCTATCCAACCGACGATTTTTACCCCACGTCAGCGGGCTGCTGGCGTTTCTATCCGCATCGGAAACTAAAAGTGAGCGTGCCGCTTGGAAAATCTGATTCCGTTGCTCTGCTTCACTCCACTCAAAAGCGACACCCTGCGCGTGTTCTTGTCCCTTTTGGTATCGATCTGGAAATGCCTGCATGACAGACATACGGGCATATTGAATGGATGGTAAGTCAATTTGTTTCTCTGATGTCTCCATAAACGCACGTACAGCATCACGCTCCGCAGAATTTGCCTTACGTCTCATAGGATACCCTTGGTGCTGGCGCTGGGTTATGCGCCCCGCATTGTCATCTTGCAATTCAACAGTTGAGATGCCATGCCACAAACTCTTGATATGATGGTATTTCGCAGCATCTAATGCTAAACGCAACAGGCTGGATGTCATGTCGGGTAGTTCATCTTTGTTGTGTTTGCGGCGGGTTTGGGTAGCGACTAAATATTCTCTCCACATATCAGGATACACGCGTACTTTTTCATAATGCACGGCTTGCCACTTCATGAGAGCGACATGTTGTTGGGCAGCGTATGTTTCATTAGATTTAGGAGGAATAGCCTGTTCGGCAGCTTCGATTTCTTCAGGCGTTGGTGGCGGGCTAACAGGAATTTCCCCCAATTTTTTCAGCACATCATAATTGACCAACGCCACAATATGAGATCGGCCTGCAACACAGGAAGTGTCATATCCATGCACACAATGACCTTGCACATCCGCCAACGTCACCAACCCTTCCTTGTCGGTCACACAAAATGCAAATGTTTGCTCCTCCGAGGAATGCCTGTGAAGCATAGGCTTAGCCAAAGGAAGCCATGATGGCTGGGTCACGTCGATAGATTTTTTTAATACAATTCCCGCCAAACGCAATCTGTAAGCAGCAAGACGCTCAGCCTCATGGTATCGGTTAGATGCCATGATCTGGGCCTGAATGGTCATGCCCGCAATAGCATGGGCTTTCGCGGCGGCTAAAAGATCGTGGCGGGCTACGTTATCAAAATCCAAACCCTGTTCTGCAACCAAAGCCCCCAACCCTGCCTCAAGGCAGAGCAACAAAACTTGCTGGTGCCAATCCCCCACATCTTGCACGCGGCCACTTCCCCCCAAGGCATATAAGCCCGCTTTAATGGAACCCCAACGTGGTTGCCCCTTCATTGCCATCAGGCGAATATCATCCATACAGGCCTTGAAATCTTTTCTATGAATTTGGCTGAAGACTTTGGCAATGCCAGAGGCAAGATTAAAGTCTTTCCATTCTTGAGGTGTGTTTGGATACCAGCTTGGGTCAACACATTCTAACGCTTCCACAGCATGGGCTAAATCCCTATCCGGCAGCAAGCTCGGCACATTTGAGTCACGACCAAGATATTTCATAATACTGGGTGGAAGCTTTCTTCCACTAACAGCCATTTTCTCACACAGAACAGGGATAAGCGGTGGGGGGTTCTCCAAGTTGTCACTATCAATAGACGAGGTTACATCC
>JBAQUT010000034.1:0-8425 GCA_049297695.1 Alphaproteobacteria bacterium
TCAGATGGGCGTTGGCCACGCCGTGGTTGGCCCATAACAGCTTCAGCAGGGCGTAGGCGTCGGTAAAGGCGGCGGGGTCGGGTGTGGTCAGCAGCAGGGTGGTATCCGCCGCCGCACAGAACGCCAAGGCTTGGGTGTGGATGCCGGCGGAAATATCGATCAGCACTATTGGGAACCCTGCGTTGCGCACGTTGGAAATAAGGCTGTGCAGGCTGGGGAGGGGCAGGTTGGCCAAGTGGGCATCCCCCGCGCGGCCCGCCAGCAACGTGAAGCCTTGGGGCGTGGGAGTCAGGGCTTGGGCCACGGTGGCTTGGCCGGCTAAAACATGGCCAATGTCATATGCGGGTTTGATGTTCAACTGCACGTCCAGGTTGGCAAGGCCGGTATCGCCATCCACCACCAAAACCTTTTTACCTTGTTTGGCCAGCTGGGTGGCAAGGTTGAGGGTAAACGAGGTTTTGCCCACGCCGCCTTTGCCGCTGGCAATGGCGTACACGCGGGAGGGGAGAGGTGTTGGTGTCATTGGGCAATCTCCCACGGTTGGACGGGCGGTGTGGACAAAGCCTCGGCCACATAACGGGCGGTCAGCGGAAGGGGGGCATCGCTGGGGTTGGGGCTGTGGCTGCCCACGCCCAAGGGCAGGTTGTGGCTGTAGGCCGTGGCAACAATGGCGGCAAGGCTGGGGCTTTCATCTAACTTGCTGGCCATAAGGCTGGCGGGGGCAAAGGCCGCAAAGGCCAGGGGCAACAGGTTGAGGGCATCCCCGTGGTGCGTGGCGGGCAGCACCAGGTGGTTGGTGGTGGGGATGCCCAGGCTTTTCAGGCGGGTGTGGAAGGCGGTGAGGTGCTCGCGCTTCAAGGGGTTCAGGCCGGGGGTATCAATCAGCAAAATATGGCGGGGGCCAAGCGCGCTGGCGGCGGTTTTCAGGTCGGCCGCCGTGCGGATGAGGTGGGCGGTATCCCCCAGCATCTCGGCCACAATGCGGAGGGGTTCAAACCCCGCCAGTTTTTCGTCGTCCAAGCTCATCAGGCCTACTTTGAGCCCTTGGCGTTTGGCGTGGATGGCCAGTTTGGCCACCAACGTGGTTTTGCCCGCGCCTGTGGGGCCCAACAGCACGTGGGCGTGGCCTTTGGTGAGCACATCCGGCAGGGGTTTGAAACCAATGAGTTTACTCAGCAGCATCTCCAGCGCATCCGTGGCGGAAAATCCGTTGTTGGCCAAATCGCGCACACCTTGTTGGAGGCGGGATTCCAGTTCGGGGGGAAGGTTGTAGGTTGGTACGTTGGATGATGGCAGGCTCGTAGGTTGCTTGGAGGCTTTGTCGGCTTGCTTCAAAATGTCGGCTAAAGGGGCCACGGGTTTGCTGGGCGTTGCGGGTTCTTCCACGGCGGCGGTGATTTCCAGCGTCGGCTCGCCCTTGGCGTTTTTGGTTTTGCGGGTGGAGAGAATCAGCGCTTCCGGCCCCAGCTGGGTACGGATGATTTTGAGCGCTTCCGCCATGTTCTCCGCCGTGATGGTTTTGATGCGCATGGGGGTTTATAGCATGGTTGGCGTATAAAACAAAGAAGCCCCGCCGCGATGGTAAGTCGCGGGCGGGGGTAAGTCGTTACTTCGCCAAATGCTGCCACACGACCATGGCGTTGGCGAACGCAAAAGCCGAAAGTATCAAAGCATAGATGAAGTTATCAGATCTCCATGCCTCTTCCTCTTCTATTTTTGGAAGACCTTTGAAGAAGTGCTTCCATCCAATGATTGAAAATAGGATCATTAGAATGCAGTTTATCGCAGACAGAAGCATTGCTGCCTCTCCAGCCCCAGTGTGAAACGGTCATGTGGTTCAACCACACAACCGACCCATAGAAAGGGCCAGTTCTATGGCGATGAAGTATACATAAGAGAGAGAGAGTTGTTTTGCAAGGGGGAAGGTTCGGTTTTTGTGTGTTTCTGACATGGTGGTTACACAGGCCAAAAATGACCCTTGCCACAGGCTTTGGGAGAGGCTACAAGCACCCTTCACATTCAAGGAGGAGACGACCATGCGCAGTTATATGGACACAGGTTTTTGGTCTAACAACCACGAGGTTATGCGCAACGCTGTGCAGCTGGTGGATGGAATAGTGATGGATGGAGATTTGGAAAAAGCCGTAACCCAACTGGATGAAATGTATGGTGCAACCTTGGTGGATGTGAGGGATATTGCAGCCACGCTGCAAACGGTTGTGAAGGCACGTATAACTTCGGCTTTGAAGGCCGCTTAGTTTAACCCCAGCGCGGCGAGTTTATCTTTCAAAATAACCACCGAGATGCCGAGGATGTCGGCGGCGATGTCGCGGTTGCCGTGGGTGAAGGTGAGGGTTTGCACCAGAATGTCTTTTTCCGCCTCCGCCAACCGTTTGGGGATGAACACGGGGGCTTTGCCGCCGTAGGCCGCCGCAGCGGCGGCCGAAAGGGGCGCGGCGCTGTGGGCGGCATTGGTGGTGTTGGCGGCCACGCTCATCATTTGCATGCTCATGGGGCTGATGATGATATGGTGGTCGTCCAGTTCGTCGGTTTTGCCTGCCAGCAGCACGGCGCGGTGCAGGGTGTTTTCCAGCTCGCGCACGTTGCCTTTCCAGTAGCAGGTGTGCAGTTTGTGTTCGGCCAGGGCCGAAAGGCTGGGCACAGGGTAGTTGTTGCTGGCGGCATAACGGGCGGCAAAGTGGCGGGCCAGGGGCAGAATATCGCCCGTGCGCTCGCGTAAAGGCGGGATTTCCAGCATCACCACGTTCAGGCGGAAATATAAATCTTCCCGGAATTTGCCTTCCGCCACGTAGTGTTCCAGCTGGCGGTTGGTGGTGGCAATGAGGCGGATGTTGATGGGCACGGGTTTGTCGGCCCCCACGGGGTCGACCACCCGTTCTTGAATAGCGCGCAACAGTTTGGCTTGAAGGCCCAAATCCATTTCCGAGATTTCATCCAACAACAGTGTGCCGCCTTCGGCTTGTTGGAACTTGCCCAAGCGTTTGGCGAGGGCGCCGCTGAAGGCCCCTTTTTCGTGCCCAAACAGCTCGCTTTCCAACAGATTTTCAGGAATCGCCGCACAGTTGACGGCGATGAACGGCCCGTCTTTCCGCGGGCTGGCGGTGTGAATCGTGCGGGCGAACACCTCTTTCCCCGTGCCGCTTTCGCCACGCAGCAGCACGGTGGCATCGCTGGCGGCGTAGTGGCGGGCTTGCTCCAGCAGGTTGAGGGTTTTGGGGTCTCCCGCTACCGGGCCTTGGGCGCTGGCGGGCGGGGCGGCTTTGCGCATCAGGGGTTCCAGCAGTTTGGCGTCCAGAGGTGTGGTGAGGTACTCAATGGCACCCAGACGGATGGCCTTGGCCCCCGTAGCGGGTTGGGCGGGGCCAAAGGCCACCACGGGGGTGGAAAGGCGTTGGTCTTTTAACCCTGCAAACAGGGCGGGCAAGTACTGGCTTTCGGCCAGCATCAGCGTGATGGGTTTGGCGGCGGCGGTGGCCAGGGCAGAATCCAGCGTGTCGCAATGCAGCAGGCCTTTCAGGGCCATCAGTTCGGGCGGCAGGGTGGGACAAAGGGCCAGCAACATGGGGGGAAGTTTATAGAGGCATAGTACAAGGTGCAAGATACAAGGTTAGCAAAGCCTCATAAATGCAACCAAAACAGTACGAGCGTTACCCAGAATTTTTTGTTTACGCAGGGTTGCTTCCTCAGTTGGTAGGTAGTAGTATACATTTATGACAAAGTATGATCATTGCGCATATCTCAAATCATGGGCCCAAGCTTATGTGTTTCATACTCGGGTATCGAATAAAATGAATAACTACTTCTGGCATGCCCATTTACCATTTTTATGTGCTGCCGCCTATTTAACTTACGATGCTCTCGTAGATCCAACGGTATCTGGAGATACAAAATTGCTTGTGCCGTGCTTACTAGGTTATTTTGGTATTGGTTTTTTAAAAAACCACACACTTAAAATTTATGAAGCACAGCAAAGGTTTTATGATTTAAATCTAAGGACAGCTTCATTATCTAAGATTACTCCCGAAAAACATTCACTCGTTGGGCGGGGATAACAGGGGGAACGAAAGGTTTATGGCCTGCGTGTGGGCAGGTTAGAAGGGGAGTTCTTCATCCAGTTCGGAAGAATCGAGGTCTGGTAGTTTTATTTCATCCTCCATGTTGTCATCGTAATTCGTCTCAACAGGCCGTTCGGCAAACAGGCCTTGGGCGGTGAAGTAAAGGCTTTTACCGTTCCAAGGTGTCAGACATGTTGATATAAAAAAGTGCCCTGTGGGAACAGGATCATCCACGGATGGTTCGGTCATTTTGACTTTGGCCCGGTTTAAAAACTTTTTGAGCGTGCTGACCCGTGTCGTGAGTTGGTCCATGAATACGTCGGTTCCACAACCTTCTTCTATAATAGGGTATTGAGAGCTGATGGATGCAACAAGTTGCTCGGCCGCACGTAACAAGCTGGCATTGTCTTGGATGGATGCAAAGTTAATGTCGTTAAGGGTGTTGGCAGGTTTCTTCATACACGAGTGCATACGTGAAAGAGTGTTTGTATGTCAAGGATTAAGGTTTAACCCCGGAACACGCTCACCCGTTGTGCGGGAGGGAGAATGGCATTGAGCTGCAGTTCCAGCTGGCGGGGGTTTTCTTGCCGGGCAATGGAGAGCACCCCCGCGCTGTACAGTTTGCGGAGCAACAGTTCAGCCGCGCTGACCCGTTCCAGCTTGGTGGCCAGGGGGTTGAAGATCATGTACGAAAGTACGGCGCCGTAAAACGTGGCCAAAATGGCCACCGCCATGCTGGGGCCGATTTTATCGGGGTCGGAGAGTTGCCCCAACATTTGCACCAGCCCAATCAGCGTACCAATCAAGCCCATGGCGGGGCCGGTTTCCGCCGCCTTGCGGAGCACTTGCATGCCTACCCCGTGGCGCTCCAGCATGCCTGCTGTGTCGGCGTACAGCACGCGCTCAATGTTGTCGGGCGTGGTGCCATCCACCGCCAGCACCAAGGCTTGGCGTAAAAAGGGTGTTTGCTCGGCTGCGGCTTCTTTTTGGATGCCCAGCAATCCGTTTTGGCGGGCTTTTTGGGCCAGTTTCAGCAACCGCACGGCTTCGTCGGTGGGGTTGGCGGTGTTGTGGAAAAAGGCTTTGAGAATCACCAGCCCCGTACGGCCCACTTCGGCACCTGAAAATGAGGTGAGGGTAACAAACAGGGTGCCCAGCACTACAATGAAAATAGCGTGGGTATCCGCAAACCCTGCAAGGTTGCCACCCAAAAAAATGGCATACCCCACCAACCCCAGCGACACAACAAGGCCGGTAAGTGTGGCTAAATCCATTAGCTGGAGGCTTTCACGATCTCGGTCATGGTGACGCCCAGTTTGTCATCCACAATCACCACTTCGCCGCGGGCCACCAAACGGTCGTTCACGTACACGTCCACGGCATCGCCAACCTTACGGTCCAGCTCCACCACCGCGCCACGGCCCAGCTTCAAAAGTTGGCTGATGGGCATGGTGGTGGTGCCCAAAATGGCTTTAACGGTAACGGGCACGTCGTACACGGCTTCCAACCCCGCTTCGCTGCCGCTGGCACCATTGTTGGCACCGCCAAGGTCTTGCAGGTTCAGGTTGATATCGGCCATGGGTTGCACACTTTATGTTGGTTTTAACAAAGTGTAAGGGGTTAAGGCATGGCAGGCAAGGCGCGTGCTTACCATTCAAGCTATTTCAATGCATCCACCAAATCGTCGTCGCCCAAAAGCTCTTTCACGCGGGTGTCGGTTTGCTTGGCGGCCATATCCAAGGGCGATGCTGTGGAGGCTTCGGGCTGGATGTGGCTTTCGGTGGGCAGGGGCGGTACGGGTTGGGTAACATCGGCGCCCACTTGGGCCAGCAGCGCATCCACATTGGCAAGGTTTTCGGCCAGTTTGGCTTCCAGCCCGCCGCCGGGCCATTCCATCAGCACATCGGTAATGCCAAGGCTGGGGTCGGTAACAATTTTAAAGGGAATGTTGCCGATGCTGGCTTGGGGCAGGCCAAGTTTTTCATGATAAGCTTTGGCTTGGGGGTTCACGCGCAGGCTCAGGCCTTCGCCTTGGGGGAGCAAGGTAAGCAAGTGCTTGATGTGGTGCTCCAACATGTGGTCGGAGTAATGCTCGGCCGCGTGGCCCACCAGCTTGTGCAAAGTGGTGCGCAACAGGGTGAGGGCTTCCCGTGTCATCGCCTCGTGCCATTGGTTTTGTTGGGCGGTAAGTTTGGCGGTGAGGGTTTGCATCTGCTGGGTAAGGGCGGCAACCTCTTGCTGCATCAGGGCATCGGCTTCGGCGCGGCCTTGGGCAAGGCCATCTTTAAAGCCTTCCTCGCGGGCATCGTTGGCGGCACGGGCCGATTTGCTGCCCACAAGGCCATCCAGCACGGCGACATCAAAAAACTCGTTTTCAAAGGAGAATTTTTCAAATTTATCGGCCATGGCGGTGGGTACTTATCATGTAATAAACTCGTCTTCGCCGCCCACGTCTTCGGAGAGGATGATGATCTCGCCTTTGTCGGCAAGGCCTTTGGCCACGGTGACGATTTTCATTTGGGCTTCGTCCACGTCTTTTACTTTCACGGGGCCCATGGCTTCCATATCTTCTTTGAGTATTTTGGCGGCACGTTCCGACATGTTTTTCAGGAATTTATCGCGAAGCTCGGGCTTGGCGCCTTTGAGCGCTAGCGCCAGCACATCTTTGTCGGTCATATCCCGTAGGATGGTTTGGATGCCTTTATCGTCGGTTTTAGCAATGTCATCAAACGTGAACATCAGGGCGCGGATGCGTTCGGCATCGTCGGGGTTGGTTTTTTCCAGCAAGGCCATAAAGCGGCTTTCGTTGGCTCTGTCAAAGTTGTTGAACACTTCGGCTAGCGCCTCGTGGGGGTCGCGGGTGTTCTTTTGGGCCAGGTTGCGCATAAATTCGTTTTTAAGGGAGTCTTCCACGGCGGCCAACACTTCGCGGGGTACGTTGTCCATCACAATAATACGTTGCATCACCTCCATGGCTAAATCTTCAGGCAAAACGGAGAGAACTTTAGCGGCGTGCGAGCCTTTGATGCGGCTGATGATGACCGCCACGGTTTGGGGGTATTCGTTGAGGAGGTAGTTAGCTAGCGTTTCTTCGTTCACGTTGGCCAGCTTTTCCCACATGGTACGGCCGGCGGGGCCGCGCATTTCGTCCATCAGCTCCTTCACGCGGTCTTCTTTCAAGAAGCTTTTGAGATACCGTTCGGTAGTGCCCCAGCCGCCGGTGACGCCATTACCATCGGCGCCCAGGTTGGTGGTGAAATCGGTGATGGTTTGGTCCATCTCCTCGCTGCTTACGTTGCCCAAGGCCGCCATTTCGCGGGAAATATCCCGGATTTCGTAATCATCCATGTACGAAAACAGGTTGGCGGCGCGCTGCTCGCCCATGGCAAGCATCAAAATGGCGGCTTTGCGGGGGCCGGAAAGTTCGGGCATCAGCTTTCGTCTCCGTTGTTGCTGCTGCGGCGGTCACTTTGGGCCATCCAGCCGCGCACCAGGTTGAGGCTTTCTTCAGGGTGTTGGTCGATAATCTCGTTCACCTTTTTCACGGCGGATTCTTTCACGCGGCCTTGGATGGAACGGACATCCACCCCGCTATCCTCCATCATTGGGGCGCCCATGGCCAAAGGCCCTGCCGTTTGCATGGGCGGCAAAGGGGCTGGGGCGCTGGGGGTGGAAAGGGCGCCAATCAGCAAGTTGAGGGTGGGTTTTACCACAATCAACCCCACCACCAGCAAGGCCACAATCAGCAGGCCGTAGTGGGCAAATTGCAGCATTTGGTCTTTGGTCATGAAGGGTTCTTCCAACGCTGGGGCTTCGGGTGGGGTGGAGAATTGCATATCCACCACGGTCACCGTATCGCCGCGCTCGGCATTATACCCCACGGCAGTTTGCACCAGTTGACGGAATTGGGTGATTTGGGCCTCGGTGTAGGGCGTGTACACGGGCTCGCCGTTGGCGTTTTCGGTGGTTTTGCCTTCCACCATCACGGCCACGCTCAGCTTTTTAACCTCGCCACCGTTTTTGGTAAGTTGGCGGATGGTTTTGCCCACCTCGTAGTTGGTGGTAGTTTCGGTGCGGTTTTCGCTACCACCGCCGCCACCGCTGGCGCCGCCAGCCCCGCCATCGGGTGTGTTGGCTTGCACGCCGGTTTGGCCGCCGCTGGCGCCCGTGCTGTTGGTGCTGGCGGATTCGGAGGTTTGCTCGGACCGCACCACTTGCTGGGTGGGGTCATAAATTTCGCTGTTTTCCTGCACCACGTCGGTGTTCACCTCGGCGGCCACTTGGGCGGCCACTTTGCCCATGCCCACGGCTTTTTCCAGCAGCACCACAATGGCGGTACGGTATTGGTC
>JBAQUT010000035.1:0-27119 GCA_049297695.1 Alphaproteobacteria bacterium
GCATCAAAAAGCCCCCACACGGGGGCTTTTTGCAAATCTTGGTGCAGAAGAGGACTGGACACTACTTTTAAAAACCAAATTTGAATCAGATGTTTGTGGATGTACCAACAAACCAACTACACTTTAAATGTACCAAGACTGTACCAAAATGTCAATGAACGGTTACACAAAATGTACCCCCTCACTACCTTCGATTCCTTAAACAGGACTCGAACCTTCCCCAGCAGATACCCAGATAAGTACCCACCCCCCTATTTCGTCATATTGATCGAATGAAGGGTATAAGGGGGAATGGGTGGGGATGTTATAATTATGTAATTGAGGGTAAGAATTTCCTCAAAAAAATCTTAATACTATAAATCTAAAGAAGGTGATTGGCTCAAATGGAATGCAAATTCTTCGGGGCTTGGATTGGTTAATACGATAACTGGAATATCAAGTTCCTTACCATAGGTTTGACAAACATTCATGGAGAGCATTCGTCGCTTATTTACCTCTTCCTCAGTTTCTTTTTCCCGATTAGGGCGGAGCTTATCTTGAAGCCGCCGAGCAATAATTATGGGTGTGTCCGCATCGAGCAAGATGATTTTATTAGGAGAAATGGATTGAATGACATGAGTAGGTATCGTGTACAATTTCCCCCCTGTATTAACTAAACAGTGCCCATCAAACAGAATGTTTTTATTAGGAGTATTAACCAAAGTTTTATGAAAGTTATTAATCAAAACAATTTGATTCTCCTCCACTTGACCAATGCCCTGTACACGTAAGGAATCACGGTCTGCTTCACTCATCCCCTGTTTGATTAAATCCCCTCCTGATATCCTAAACCAAGCAGGGTTATGAGATATGAAACCACCTATCAGGGTTGTTTTTCCTACTGCTGGTAGACCGAATACAAGGACGATTTGTCTATCAGACATAAAGATACTTTCTATCGTTTTCAGTAAGCATTGAAAGTAGCTTATCCACAGAAACTTTGGGTATTTCAGCAATTGATTGGGAATAGGTAATACCTTGTTTGCGCATCTCTTTTAAGTTAATGACTTTTTCTAAATGGAAAGAGTAAAAGAAATCAACAACTCTTGCTTTGGAGTCATCTTTAATACGGATTTCTAGCTCTTCTGATTGGTAAACCGAACGACCCCCGACCATTTTACGTAGCTCTTCAAACAAGCTGGTTGTCTGGTAATTTTCAGCAATGCCAATGGTTGTGATTACGCTATCTTGTGTTCTATAAAACCATAGAATAGAACCTTTTGGTAGATTTCCCCGTTGAGAATTGCAAATGTAAACTTTACGAATGGCATTTCCTGGTGTTGCTGTTGGTTTAACAAATGACTGGTCTAGTTGAAGTGATAAGTCTAGCTGTGTTCCTCCCTCCAACTTATCAATTAGCTCAGGGAAAAGTCGGTTGTGGTAGTTAGGAACAATTGGAATAAGGAAGTGTTTTACTCCTCTCGCATCTATGTAAGGCCAATAATGTTTATGGAAATCAAACCCTGCATGTGTAGTGCCTGATGGAGGCTTAATTGTTTTGACATAAACCTTTTCTGCTCCTTTCATACTTACATGAATGAAGCCAAACTTTTCTATTAAGTGAATCAGCGGGGCATGTTTGGGAAAGACTGTCAGATACATGGTGTCAAAATCGTTTTTGAAGCCGAAATCCATAGCGACTTTGAGCAGATGTTCACCGAATTTCTCGCCCTTATGTTTATCCTCTAGGCGAAACAGGCAAAGCTTTAGTACCTTATCCCCCATTACTCCATGCTTTGTTTGTTCATCCCTATGCTCTTGAATGCTTTTAGGCTGCGGGTCTATAATGATGAGGCCTTTTGGCCCTTTAGTTGTGTCGTCTTCATCTCCCCGAATGATGAAGCACTTACGTTTTCCAGCGATGCATTTATCTAGCCATATATTAAATTTATCAATCTCATAGTCTACCTTTAAAGAATCAAAGAAGGTGAGATTGGAATGTAATCCTTCTTTTTTGCAGTCAGAGGTTTCAACATGCGGATAAAAAACCAACTTGGGCTCAAAGTGCTTAGTTAGAAGTTCAAGAGCTTCTTCCGTATATAGAACTCTGTTTTGGAGGTGGCCTCCCTTCACACGACTATGAACCCCTGTATCCTCACTTACTAGGTAATCAGCACTTCCTGTTTGGATGGCATAGAGTAGGTCGGTATCAACTCTATCGTTATCATTCTTAATAACCCCAAAAAGTTCTTTTCTTTTAGTATCGTCTAAAGGAACACTGGCAAGGCTTGCATACTTCTTTAGTTTTGAAAGAGATTTCTTTTTCCTAACTTCGTCTTTATCCCGATTGATATCGTCATTCGAGGACTCGTGTACGAGTAGCTTAACCCCATTTTCTGAACAAAGTTGATTAAGGCGAGCAAGAGAGGCTTCTACCTCAATGTCATCCTCCAATGGAATGATTACATTTGTATCTAGGAGGAATGAGTTAGGCCGCGATTGCGGAGTGGTTGAAGTAGGAGATGGCACTCCGGATTTTTTCATTCAGATACATATACGACTGCGGCGGTCTAAAGCCAAACAAATCTTGCAGTTCTTTTAATGGTATAGGTCTTTCAAACTCCTCTGGTTGGCTTAAAACTAGTGCGTACCCTTCTTTTCGGCCATCAAAGTACTCTTTGAAAAAGGAATAAGGAACACCACTTTGTTTTCCAAACTCACACCAGATACGGCGAACACTCATGCGTTCTACGCTTTCAACACGGGCATGTCCTACAATTTTTTTAACGGGGCTAGTACTGTAGATGATAACAGTAGTATTCATTTCAATGCTATCACTCATCTTTCTACGTAATTCTACGGTCTTTTCGCCACTCAATATCATGCGGCAGTATTCTGGTTTGATACTTAGTAAAAGGCCATATTTGGATGACATATCTACATACTAGCAATATGTGTGCCACTATTAAAGAAGTACCCCACACTAATCTTATCGGGTATGGGCATGCCTACAACACATCTAATAAATTTATGTTATATAAAGTATTTTGTGTGCTGACAAGCCTCTACCGAATACCCAAGATAGAAGATATCCTGTGCCACCACCTCGGCACGGTACCAGTTGCCCCTTATAGCTAGTACCTTGTTTCTAACTTCGAGAGTGGCTTGATATGTATTATCAGCAGGTGTGCAACCTGTAGCAAAGTGAGAGCAGACTACCCCTAGGAATTTACAGTTCGGATCGGGGCCGTTGGCGAAGCGCCTTACTTGGCTTCATTTTGAGGTAAAGGTAGAACTACAAACAGATTTTAGCAATAAAAGACAAATGTGATAAAGTCTCATTGGATGGTACTTTCTTTTTTCTTATCGTGGATTTGTCGGTAGATACCACGAGCCTCTATCATTCCTTTACGGCAGGTATCCATCTTTTCTAACAACTCAAATTGAAGATCTTTATGTGGCTGACGAATACTGTTTTTCCATTCCTCAGCGATTTGATTTCCCAAGGCGGTGGTTTGTGTATCGAATGAGGCATTATCAAAGTCTGGTAGATTCTCAAGTTGGCTACCTGCAACCATGTAGAAGGCTTGAAGGGTGGATGCCTTAGCTAATTTATCACTGATACTGTCAACCTTAGTAGGTGAGGGAGTATCTTTCATAAGTTCGTTTGCCGCACTCATAGAAAGAAGATATCTAAAACTTTCCAGATGATAACTGCAAGCATCATACCTTAATGCAAGTTGGACATTTGATTCAGAGCCAAAAATCAGAGATGGTAAAATTAAGAATGCTATAAAATAGGCGGATAAGAATTTCATCAAGACCTACTCCCTTTTTAAATAAAGCCACACATCGCTGTTAAAGGTGGCCAGGGAGTGATTACCTTCATACAAAAGGCGCAGCGTATTCACGCTTGAGCGCTATTTTATTCCGCCGCCTCCCCAACCGCATGGGTTAGAGGGCAGCAGTTTTGGTAACGGCGAACTGCAACTGCCGTGTATGAAAGGGGTAATCAGCCCCAGAGCATCGGCAACAGCGCCAATACTCCGCGAGAATAATAGCCTGTGAATATGGAAGGGGTAAAGAAGAAAGCAGTTGAACGTAGAGAAAACTATGTTAGGATGCCTTCGTGTAAGAGCAAGTAAGGATTCAAGCCATATTTTCTTCAGACTTAATGTAAGCCCTTTAGAATCATTTTAAACAATCTTGGCTGAGGGTGGTTAATGTGAATCAATAAAAATGATTCTAAGGCCTTCCTGTTGCGTCTGAGGGGGTGTCATGGTGAATGCTTACTCACATACTGTATCTTGAGCCATTTATCTAGAGAGTTGAGAGTCAATAAAAATACTCTGAAATCCTTAGTGGATAAAGGTTGAACCCACTTAGCTTCCAGTAATGCTTCCCTTCCTTTATATATTAACTAAATAAACTCTTTATACTCTCATCTACACCATCATGTATCTAGAGGGGTTCCAAGGTACGTTACAGAGGGTTCATCTCCTTGCTTCAACTTAATGGGAGGGAGGGATAAGGCCAAGGGCTTCCCTTTCCATTCCTGATTCAAATAGGCATCTCTCATCACCTGATACAGCACAGGGGCATGGGGTTTGGTAACGATGAACGAATCATGCACCGAGAGCGTTGGTACTCCTCTGCTTGTCATCTCTCTCAACACATACTCTGCCACAAGAGAATCCAGCCGCATGAGGTGAGGGCCTTTGTCCGTACAGAGAAGTGGTAGGATAGGAAGGTGACGAAAATGAAAGTTCTCCAGTAACAACTTGTCAATCCTCTCATCCCTTCTACACTCTTCATACCACATCTTCCAAAATGTTATGGCTTCTGGGTTTGGTGTTTCTTCGTCTTCTAATTCCTTTACTTTCTCCATCATCTTTTTACGAATAGCTCCATATCCTCCCTTTTGATTCTCACAACTAATCAAAGGAAGTATCATCATCTTGCCCACCTCTCTGGGTATATCACCAAACTGATAAAAATCCTTTGGTGTGGCTGGCTCCGTATCGTGTTGGTAATTGATTCCCGCATAGTAACCATACAGGAAGTGTGGGTGCTGGGCTGAATAATCCAACTCCACCGTTTCTTCACCACCTATGGTAATATAAGGGCGTTGTTTCTTTTTTATGGACTCCCACCACCCACCGTAAAACCTACCACCGCACTCCAAACTTGAGCGGTTGAACACTCTATAAATTTCCATATGCTTATGTTTTTGTAGATAAGTTAAGCATTGCTTATGGGTAGTGCTAACTGTACCAATCAGTTCATTATATGTTTCAATGAAGTTAGTTTGGTCGTCAACAAAACGGCGATAACTTGTACCCTTTAACTTGGCATTAGCCCCATCCTTATTTTTTACAAACACCAACGGCCATTCAGCTTGACGATGCAAGGATTCACACACCACATGATGATGAGATAATAAATCAGCCAGTTCACCGATAGGTCTTATACGTGAATATCGAGAGCCACGGCCACCATATGCACGATTCTGATACCCTATACTATTTTCTAAGAAACCTAATCGTATTAACTCATCTACAATTCTAACCATAAACGAACTTGCACCATTGGCATGGTAAAAACTACAGCTTTTTGCCCATGTTCCGTCCCCTCTAAAATAGGCCAGATATTCCTTACCTATACAGCGTAATAGGCCTAATTCCATAAGAAGAAATCGCAGGTTATCTTGCACCACTCGTCTTCGTAATGATAAGTTTTGAACATGGGGTAGCATGGCATCAAACACAGGCTGTAACGTGTCAAAATAAACCTCGTCAAAAAGGTCAATCAGGTAGGAATCATCAAGATCTGGCTGTTCTGTTACCCCTTCAACATCTCCACCATCTTCATTAGGCGGGAGTTCTGGTTCCTCAGAGCTCGCGGATAAGTTTAGCATGGGGCTTCCCTCTCATTAATAATTCCCAATCCAAGTCATAGGTTACTTTATCAATAGCCGCTTTCATTGGAACAAGAAAACTACCCCCATAACGAGAATGAACGTCACCATCCTCATGACCTATAATTGCTTTACTTACATCTAAACGTGTATCGTTATCTCTCAACTTGCCAGTAAGGCAATGGCGGTAACTATGGAAAGTCTGCCTTTTATCCCTTTCTAATTCTATCCCATCATCAATATAATGGGCATAAGTACGGGTAAATACTCCAGCATAAGTTTCCCTAGAACCAAGGGCAATATCAGGAAACAATCTTGTATCTTCACGTGCTGCAATCTTTGCTTTGTAATCTAACAAGCCTAATTCAATCAACTTTGGATGTATGGGTATCATTCGCTTACCCGCTGTGGTCTTAACTCTCTGGTCTTCAGCATCTTCATGAATGACGATTACCCACACCCCATTCACTTCTTTCACATCGTTCAAATGTAGCTGACACAACTCATTCATACGGGCACCCGTGAATAATGACATGATGGGCAACCAGTATAGGGAATCCCATATCACCACATTCCCAGCCGTACTCCGCCGCCCTTTGCTTTTACACCCCACATACACAGGGGAGGAAAAAATGGTGCGTAATTGCTCTAGGGTATAAGGTAGGCGCTGTTCTCGTGCATGTACCATCTGCTTAACGCCAAGCCCTTTGAAGGGGTTTTCTCCCTTGTAGTAGGCACGCTCAGCCGCCCAAGCAAACATTTTGCTATACACCGCAAGTCTGTCGTTTATCGTTTTGGCACTTGCTTTATCCTCCAGAGGAATCTCCAGTCCCCTCATCTCTTCAATGGATTTACCCCGATACTTGATAGACTTCTTCCAGTTAGCAGGCAGACTTCGTAGGGCCTCTTCACATTTAACCGCTTCAACACGCGTGATGGTATCAATACGGGTATCTCCAAACACATCTATCCAAAACGCCAAGGCCGTATGGTGGGTTTGTTTCATACTCAAGCCGTAGGCTGCTCCGTTCATCTGCTCATACTTGGCAAACAACTGACTCATATTCATGGTTGTTTGGGCAATGGCTGTGGAAGATACAGGCTTTAACCAGTTCGTAAAGACTTCTGGATTATGCGTATGCCGTGCATATTTGCTGATAAGCCCTGTTATCTCATCCCGTATCACTCCCATACCTTGAACTGCCAATTCTTTGTAGGCATTTGAGTCATGGTCAATATCAATCTTGTATCGCTCCAAAACAGCATCCGCCATAGCAAACAAAAAATCTCCCTCAGGGTAACCATTGGGGTGAATAATGCGTTCCATCACTTGCTCAACTGTAGGGGCGTTAGGATGCTCCTCATGGGGAGAGCTTGGCATAACATCAAATCGGTTGGCTGTTCTTGTATTGGCTTTCCAAGCTTCATATCTTGGCAATATCACTTCATGAAAGTATTGCCGTGTTAGCTCTTTAATTTGGTCGAGGGTTAGGTCTGGACTCATCTCCACTACTCTAAACAAATCCCTGACGGATGTAAGCAGGGTAGTAGCCCTTTCTTTTGCCTCATATACATGGCTTGTACGAAGAGATCGTTTAAGCTCATGGGCTTGGAAGCGTTGCTGCAACCCCTTAGGGATAGCTATGCGGAAAGAATAAACCCCATTGCGCCTAATAAGATATGAAACCGAACCCATGCTGTACCACTCCACTGTACCGTTGAACGGTTCGTGGTACATTTTGACTCTGAAAATGGCTGTCAGCTTATAAATGGTGCCCAGAAGAGGACTCGAACCTCCATGGTATTACCCGCCAGAACCTGAATCTGGTGCGTCTACCAATTTCGCCATCTGGGCACTACGGCTGAAATAGGGGAAATCTGGGGGCCTGTCAACGCCCTTGGCGGGAGACAACTCTCTGCCGCCAGTACAGGTAAAACGCTACGCCCCAATCTGTGGTCATCAGGTAAATGGGGTAAAGCAGGCTGGGGAGTGTAGGGTCAGATACGGCTAAAAGCGCAAACAAGTAACGTAATCCCGACCATAAATACGAGACGACAGGCTCACTAAAGGGGTCATTCCACGATTTACGAAGGGTTGGGAAATAACATAGAAAATCCAAACCCACGACCAACAAAACTGCCAGAAATGGGCTAGTGGTAATCTGCCAAATAGGGATAATGGCCAACGCCGTTAAAAAAGCTATCCAGTCAGATCGTGTAATATGCTTCTCACCTTTCCAAAAGGAAAGGAAGGCGATAAACGTGCACGAGAAGGCCACAAAAGCCAGCGCCCATGTGGAAGGCCCTCCATTCAACTAGTATTGCGCCACCGTACCAATCCCTGTGATGATACCTAAGTTCAGCCACGTAAAAATATGAGGCTTGGTTTGGCCAAAAAAAATAGACCAAATGTATGTTCCATAACGAATAGCCCCCACTACAATGGAGAGGGCCGAAAAGAGTACGGGCAGAGAAACTTCCAAGCTCCGCTACCTACAGCACGTACACGAAGAGGAACAGCCCAATCCACACCACATCCACAAAGTGCCAATACCACGCCGTGGCTTCAAAGTAAAAGTGATGCTGGGGGCTAAAATCACCCTTCATCAGGCGGCGGGTTAGCAGCATCAGCATGATGCTGCCCACCAGCACGTGAAAGCCGTGGAAGCCCGTCAACATGTAAAACGTGCTGCCGTACACCCCGCTGGAAATCGTGTAACTGGCGTGGTGATATTCAAACATCTGACACGCCAAAAAGATAACCCCCAGCTGCCACGTGAGTGTTGTGGCCATAATGGCGGTGTCGCGGCGACCGTTCAGCAACGCATGGTGCGCCCACGTAATGGTGGCTCCGCTGGTCAGCAGCAACAAGGTGTTAATGGCCGGCAAATCAATCGTCAACGCCTCAATGTTGGCAGGCGGCCACACGGGGTTGTACCCGCGTAGGTAAAAATACGCGGCAAAAAAGGCGGCGAAAAACATAATCTCGCTTACAATGAAAAAAATCATCCCGTACCGGTTGCCCAAATCCACCACTTCGGCCGGGTTTTTATAGCCCCGCGCGCGGGCCTCGGCAATCAGGCTGGCCCACCACTGGCTGGCACTGGTCACCACCAAAAGTATTCCGGCGGCAAAGGTGGCTTGGCCCACCAGCACGGGCAGCATGTGCCACATCAGCAGCATACCCACGGCCATCAGGCCCATGCCAAGACAGCTCAACGGCGGCCAAATGCTGGGGTTGGGAATAAAAAAATCGTGGTCGTGGTGGGCCATAGTAGTTCTCCTAGAGGTTTATTGGTTTTAGGGCAATTGTTAAACCGATAGCAATAAAAACAAGTCCAATGAAGTGGCGCATATAAAAAGGCTCACTCAAAAGATAGTAAGCAATAAAAGCTCCAAAAACAGGTAAACAAATGCTCAACAGTTGATATTCAACAGGAGATATCGTTTTAAGTACATAAAGTACGGTTGAAAAGGCTACAAAATTTAAAAGGCCAAAACCCACAAGCCAAACCCACATATCTTGGGAGATAGATTTATAATTAAAGTCTTTATCAACCCATATACTGGCAAGTGCAGCACACACAAATAAAACGGCCATCGTAATCGCAATAATAGTGAATGGAGGTATGTTAGCCATAACCATTTTTTTATTTATAACTTGCATAAGAGCGTACATAAATACTGCTGCAAATGCCAACATATATCCCATTACTCGTGCTTTCCTTCAGGCGCTTCCGGCCCGCCAAACATAGGCAGTTTGGTGCCTTGATATTCATACTCAATACGGCTGCCAAACGCTTTCACAAACGGCTCGGCCTTGGTGTGGCTCCACCCGCCTAGGTAGTAAATAAACACGAAAAAGAACAACACCGCCCCACCCACCGCCAGCGCCAAGGCGGTCATGAACAGGCTGAACGTGCTGCGGTACTCTTCCAGTAGTTTTTCCTTATCATAATGTAGTTTATCACTGGGTTTCGCCATGGGGCATCTCCTGTTGAAGTGTGATCGGTATCATGGTGGATTGCACGAGGTGCGGGTTGTGCGTGCGCACGTAATAAATGCTGAAGGGCACCGCCACCACAACACCCAGCAACACGGCCAAGGTTATCAGGTTGCGGCGGCGGGTGGCGGGGGTAATCAGGCTCATACCAGCACCCACACCATAAACACCAACATGGCCACCAGCGGAATAACCACAAAACCAGCCACTTGGCTAAAAGCTAAACGTTGGTCGGGCGTCAGCTTGCGCATCAATGGGCTCCTTTGCCGGCTTTAATAACGGGCAGTTTTTCAAAGTTATGCTCGTGCGGAGGCGTCGTGGTGTGCGTCCACTCCAAGCTGGTGCCGCCCCAAGGGTTATCTTTGGCCTTGGCGCCATTACGCAGGCTCGTGATGATATTCCACACCATCAGCAACTGCGCCATGCCGAAGATGAAACTCCCCACGCTGCACAACAGGTTGATGTCGGCATAGATGGGGTTGTAGTCGGCAATGCGGCGCGGCATGCCCATCATGCCCAAAAAGTGCATGGGGAAAAACGTGCAGTTCATCCCGATAAACGTCAGCCAAAAATGCCAATTCCCAATCCGTTCACTCAGCATCCGTCCGGTGATTTTAGGGAACCAATAATACGCCCCGCTCATGATGGTGAACAACGCCCCCGCCGCCATGGTGTAGTGGAAGTGCGCTACCACGTAGTACGTGTCGTGCATCATGTAATCCACGGGCGCGGAAGCCAAAATAACACCGCTCAACCCCCCGCAGGTGAACAGGAATATAAACCCGAACGCAAACTTCATGGCCGTGTTAAACGTAATGCTGCCGCCCCATGCCGTGGCCAACCAGTTGAAGATTTTGATCCCCGTGGGCACCGCAATCAGCATGGTCAAACTCATGAAAATAAATTGGGCGGTAATATCCATCCCCACCGTGTACATGTGGTGGGCCCACACCACTTGGCCCAGCAACGCAATGGCAATCAGCGCCCACACCATGCTGGTGTAGCCAAACAACGGCTTGCGGCTCATGGTGGCCAAAACTTCACTGATGATCCCAAACCCGGGCAGAATCATGATGTAAACGGCTGGGTGGCTGTAAAACCAAAAAATGTGCTGGAACAACACAGGGTCGCCACCACCGGCGGGGTTAAAAAAGCTGGTACCAAAGTTGCGGTCGGTCAGCAGCATGGTAATGGCTCCTGCCAACACTGGCGTTGCCACCAGCTGCAACCAGGCGGTAATCAGCACGCTCCACACAAACAACGGCATTTTAAACAACGTCATACCGGGGCAGCGCATGTTCAAAATGGTGGTGATAAAGTTCACCGCTCCCAAAATGGAACTGGCCCCCGCCAAGTGCACGGTCAAAATCCACATATCAATCCCCGCCCCGGGCGAGTACAAGGCGTTACTCAGCGGCGGGTACGCCGTCCACCCCGCCGCAATGGCCCCACCGGGCACCCACAGGCTGCTGGCGGCCATCACCAAGGCTACGGGCAACAGCCAAAAACTCCAGTTGTTCAGGCGGGGGAAGGCCATGTCCGGCGCCCCAATCATAATGGGCGCAAAATAGTTGGCAAATCCTGTAAACGCGGGGATGATCACAAAAAAGATCATCACGCTCGCGTGCATGGCGGTCATCTGGTTGAAAAACGCACCGTCCACAAACTGGTAACCGGGCTGGGCCAGCTCCGCCCGCATCACCCACGCCATGGCGCCGCCAATAAATAGGCTCACCAACGCCAACACCAAGTACATCACGCCGATGTCTTTGTGGTTAATGGTCGTCAAATAGTAGCTTAGGCCTTTGCGGGGGGCAGTGTGGGCGGTGGTAGCCATGGGGTTATCCCTTTCTTCTCAAAACTGTTTACAGCGCGGGCGCCATGGTGGAAACAGGTGTCACAGGCACGGTGCCGCTCACAACCTCGGTGGATGAAACCTCGGCAGGGGCAACAATCCCCGCCACCGCCTTGCGTTCCGCCATATAGGCTTCAAACGCGGCGGGGCTTACCGCCCGTACGCGGAAAAACATCTCGCCATGCGCACTGCCGCACAGTTCGGCACATTGGCCCAAAAAGCTACCTTCTTCATCGGCTTGGAACCACACATAGTTAATCCGCCCTGGCATGGCGTCAATTTTCACTCCCAGCTTGGGCACAAAAAAGGCGTGGATCACGTCTTGGCTGGTAATATGGGCCACCACAGGCTTGCCCACAGGTATCACCAGTTCCTTCGTGCTGCGCTCCACTCCAGCGGCGCTAATCTCGGCATCAGGGCCGGCGGCTTCAGGGGCTGCCACGTGGGTATCCGCCGTGCTCACGTCGGGGTAAAAAAAGTCCCACCCAAACTGGTAGGCCACCACTTCCACGTTCAAGGCGTTTTCGGGCATGGTGCGCACCGCCAGCAACCCCACATAACTTATATAGGCAATGTACACGCAAATAATGGCGGGTATACCCGTCCACAGCAACTCCACCACCGTGCTGTGGCTAAACGTGGCGGGGGCATGGCCGCGGCTGGCGCGGTAGCGGTAAATAATCCACCCCATCCCCACACTCACGCCCACGCCAATCACGGCAATGATGATAAAAATAATGTTGTACAGGTCACCCACCATGTCGGCCACAGGCCCCGCAGGAGTGGGGAAGCCCCCCCAGTGCATCACCTCGCCCGCAACGGCAGGCACAGCCCACAGGGTTGAAACAACGGTTAAAACAGCGGCATACAGGGCAAACATCGGGGTACAAACCTTCTTGTGATGAAGGTCAACTTAGCCGAAACTTACGAACCCGACAAGCAGGGGTGCTTAAAATGACGCAAGCCCCCGGGGAGAGGGCTTGCGGGCTGGCGTGCCAGAAAGCTTGAGAGAGCCACAAGAGAGCCCTAGCTTTCTGGTCTTCGCAACCCCTTGATCCTGAGAACAGCCATTCAGGAGGGGATTCAATGGAAACATAAAGGTAAATAACGTAATTTCCGTATACTTTGGTTCTTCTTCACTTGTCAACCCCTCCTTCTTCAGCTACAAGCGGCCACAATCACGCTATTCATCAAGGAGCCACCATGACCCACCACGCCAGCCACATCCGCAACATCGCCATCATCGCCCACGTGGACCATGGCAAAACAACCCTGGTCGACGCCCTGCTGAAGCAAACCGACACCGTCGCCGTAGGCAACAGCAACGAGCGCGTGATGGACAGCAACGATCTGGAAAAAGAACGCGGTATCACCATTTTAGCCAAAACCACCAGCATTGAATATAAAGGCCACCACATCAACGTGGTGGATACACCGGGCCACGCGGACTTTGGTGGCGAAGTGGAACGCATACTCGGCATGGTAGATAGCGTGGTGCTGCTGGTGGATGCCTCCGAAGGCCCCATGCCCCAAACCAAGTTCGTGTTGGGCAAAGCCTTGCAATTGGGGCTGAAACCCATTTTGGTCATCAACAAAATCGACCGCAGCGACAGCCGTCCCGACGAAGTGATCAACGAAACCTTCGATCTGTTCGATACCCTCGGCGCCACGGATGAACAAATGGACTTCCCCATTTTGTACGCCGTGGGCCGCGAAGGCTGGGTGACCAAAGATATTAAAGTAAAAACCGACAACTGCTTTGAGCTTTTAGACCTCGTGCTCACCCACGTGCCCGCCCCCGAAGGCGACCCCAACGCCCCCTTCCAAATGCTGGTCAGCATTATCGAGCGCAATGAATATCTGGGCCGCGTGGTCACAGGCCGTATCCTCAGCGGCAGCATTAAAAAGAACCAACCCATCAAAGCGCTGGACAGCAAAGGCAACGAGATTGAACGCGGCAAAGCCGTGCAAGTGTTCGGCTTCCAAGGCCTGAAAAAAATCCCCGTCGACGAAGCCAAAGCCGGCGACATCATCGCCTTGGCAGGCCTCGGCAATGCTTACGTCAGCCACACCATTTGCGACCCCTCCATCACCAAACCCCTTCCTGCCGTGGAAATCGACCCCCCCACCATGGTGATGACCTTTGGCGTGAACGATTCACCCCTTTCCGGTCGCGAAGGCAAAAAACTCACCAGCCGCGAAATCGGCGCCCGCCTGTTCCAAGAGGCCGAAACCAACGTAGGTTTGCGGGTGGAACAAGCCGGTAGCAGCGATTCGTTCCGCGTGATGGGCCGTGGGGAACTCCACTTGGGCGTGTTGATTGAAACCATGCGCCGCGAGGGCTTTGAACTGAGCATCTCCCGCCCCGAAACCATCATGCGCGAAGAAAACGGCGTGAAGATGGAACCGTACGAAGATATCATTGTGGACGTGGACCAAGCCTTTGCCGGTACGGTGATGGAAAAAATGGGTATCCGCAAAGCCGAACTGGTGAACATGATTGCCGACCACCAAGGCAAGCAACGCCTTATCTTCGTGGGCCCTTCCCGCGGAATGATCGGCTACCGTGGCGAATTCCTTACCGACACCAAAGGTACGGGGATCCTCACCCGCCAGTTCCACGGCTACGCCCCCGTGAAGTCCACCCCTGCAGGCCGCCGCAACGGCGTGCTGGTATCCATGGCCAACGGTACGTCCACGGCCTACATCCTCAACGAACTGGAAGCCCGTGGCCAACTGTTCATCAAAGAAGGTGTGGACGTGTACGACGGCATGATCATTGGCGAAAACAGCCGCGAAGACGATATGGAAGTGAACCCCACCCACGGCAAAAAGCTTACCAACGTGCGCGCCTCGGGGAAAGACGAAGCCATCCGCCTCACCCCCCCCCGCGCCATCACGCTGGAGTACGCCATCACGTACATCCAGGATGACGAACTGGTGGAAATCACCCCCGCCAACATCCGCCTCCGCAAAAAAGGCCTCACCGAGCACGACCGCAAACGCCTCCGCCGCCAAGTGGAAGCGTAAGAATAGGTAAAAAAGGAGTTACGTGTCTTCAGTCAGTCAAATCCAACGTTCATTCCTGTCAAAACGCGACGTGTAGAACCGCCGCGAGATGATTTGTTTGACATACTGAAAAGTGCCCTTCCCCTCTTACAGGAAGGTGATGTGCTTTGCATATCTTCTAAAATTATCTCAATCTACGAAGGTCGTTGCGTCCAAGGCGAACGTGATGATTTCGTGAAAGGCGAAACGGAGTGGTGGTTGCCAAGAGAAATGAACACTTATGGGTTCATGCTCACCATTATTCATAACGCGCTGATTGCATCAGCAGGAATCGACCAAAGTAACAGCGCGGGGTATCTAACGCTTTTGCCCAAAGATCCAACGGCAAGTGCCAAAAAAATTTGGTCATGGTTGAAAGATGAATATGGACTTCAAAATATAGCGGTAATTGTTACAGATAGTCATTGCACACCCCTTCGTTGGGGGACCAGTGGTATTGCAATAGGGGCATACGGAATTAATCCCTTGCGCGACTATCGTGGGACAAAAGATCTGTTTGGTTATGTTATGAAGGTTTCCCAAAGCAATATGCTTGACCCATTAGCATCGGCAGCGGTAAACCTAATGGGAGAGGGTAACGAACAAACTCCAGTAGTTATCGTCCGAAACTGGCCTGGCGTTGTATTTCGAGAGGATGATATTTGGAAGGATTTTGTCATTGAACCAAAGGCAGATGTATTTTGGCCCCTTTTGCAAGTTTTCAAGAATGTCAAAAAGGATGTAGTATGATTCTACAGGGCCATGTTATTACAGATAAAAACGGCTTCTATGCTGATAAATTTGGCGTTATGCCACCCACACTCAAACGCGATGATGATTTCGCGCTGTTACAAAGCCATTTATCCAACATTGACCTATGCATAATGGGCCGAAAAACACACGAGGCGCATTCTAACGTTAAAAAACGGCGACGCCTAGTTTTATCTCAACATCCCGAACGACATTTACCCCAAGAGAACACACTGTTTATGACATTGGATAATGCAGAAAGATGGTTGGTTCGGAACAATTCATCTTTAACATCCGTCGCCGTGTTAGGTGGAAAGGTTGCTTACGAATGGGGGTTAGGCCGTTTTGGCTATCAAACATTTCATTGGAGTATTGTGACAGGTTTAGATCTTGGAATGTCAGATTACAGGTTTATCGATGGGACAGAAGGGCAAAATGGTATCTACAAGCGTTTATCTAGTAGTACAAAGACGCTAGAAGTGATTGAATATTAAAATGCCCCTCCCCGACATCCACCTCCTTTACGAACTCGGCCAATTAGCCCAACTGCAACGCACCTACCTGTACACCACGGGCGCGCCCAGCGTGGCGGCGCACATGCACAGGGTGGCCATTGTGGCCCTCATGCTGGCACGGGCCGAAGGCGCTCATGTGGAAAAAGTGCTCCTGATGGCCCTGGTTCACGACGCCCCCGAAACCCGCACGGGCGACCCCAATCCGTTCCAGAAACCTTTTGTGAAAACAGACGATATTGGTGCTGCCCATGTGCAATTCGACGATACATCGTTAGCTGATATGGTTGAGTTACTTGAAGAATATGAAGCCCGCGAAACCCTCGAGGCAAAAGTGGTGAAAGACGCTGATATGTTGGTGGCCGAACTGGAAATGTGCGAGCTTACGGCGCGTGGCCATACCGAACCTGGCTGTCCGATTTCTATGAGTGAACGGCTTGCCATACGGCCAAAGTTACGAACAAAAACAGCGCAAACCATGTATGACGCTATTCACGCAACAAGCCCCTTCGGTTGGCTCCGCAAAGGCCCCAACGCCTACAAAACAGGTACCCACGGTACCTAACACTTCTCGCCTACCGCCTAACGCCTCACCCACCCACTGTCAGCTTTTTGCCACCCACCCACCCCCAATCGTGAACCCTTCGTTTCACCCGCCTTACCGCCCCGCACAACCGCCAACCCCTTCAAACATAAGCCTTCCACGCCCATTATGTGCACTGCACCATGAGTGCGTGCGCTAAATCATTCATTTCCAAGCCCTTTCCTGTCAGCCCAAGGCCTGCCACAGTGGGCCAACAACCCATACAAGAATGTCATGAACACACCCGTCCAACCCGCCATCGCCCCGCACCACGTACCGCCCGAGTACGCCATGGATGCGGCCTTTTGCGCCCGCGCCGCCAAGGTTATCGGCTGGGTGCTCAAGCGCATTGCCCTGTCGGTGAAGCACGCGGGCGGTACGGAACATATTGCGGAAGGCGACATCTTCGTCTTCAACCACTTCACACGGTTTGAAACGGTCATCGTCAGCTGGCTGCTGCTCCGCCACACAGGGCGTTTTGTGCGCGCCATTGCCGATAAATCCCTATTTCGCGTCGCCCCATGGTTCAGCAAACTCCTCAAAGCCGTGGGCGCCGTACCCAACACCATGGAAGGCCTGCTCCCCTTCATGGCGGCGGAAATCATGCGCGGCAACAAGGTGGTGATTTTCCCCGAGGGCGGGATCATCAAAGACCTGAAAATGCGCAACAAACCGCACCATCACCACCACGTGATGTTCGGCATCAACCCCGCCCACAAACGCCAGCACCGCGGCGCCGCCGTATTGGCGCTGGCGGTGGATATCTTCAAGCACCACCTCCGCACGCTGGAAGCCAAAGGCGACATGGCAACTCTCATGCAATGGTGCAATGCCCTCCAAATCCCCACCATGACCGAGCTTCTCAAACAAGCCCACAAACCCACCGCCATCGTGCCGGGCAACATTACCTACTTCCCCATCCGTACCGGTGAAAACTGGCTGTCCGGCCTCCTCAACCGCTTTCTGCCCGAAGCCCCCCAACAAGCGCTGGAAGAGTTGATTATCGAAGGTAACATCCTGTTCAAATCCACCGATATGGACATCAACTTCGGTGCCCCCATCGCCGCGTTGCCAACCCTTTCCGCCTCCGAGAAGCAACAACTCAAATCCACGCTGGATGGCCTCACCAACCTCCACCAACTTTTCGTGCACAAAACCGAAGAAATAACCCCCGCCACCCGCCCCTTGGCCACGCTGCTGCACCGCCACAGCGATACCCTGACCAACACCTACGCCACCGCCATTTACGCCCACACCACGCTGAACATGAACCACCTTGTTTCCAGCACCATCCAACACCTTATCAAACACAAATGGTACGAAATCCCCCACAGCACCTTCCACACCGCACTGTACTTGGCCATAAAAAAAATCCACGCGGCGGGCAACCTGCATTTGCATTGCAGCCTTCACCGCCCCTGGTTTTACCATGGCCTTACCGAAGGCCAAGCCCCGTCGTTCAAAGGCTTCATGAAAAACTGCGCCAAACTCCACCTCCTCAAACGCGCCGCCACCACGTACAAGTTTTCCCACCGGCTGGATGACGAGTTTGACGAGCAAGATATCCGCCTCGAAAACCCCATCGCCATGCACGCCAACGAGGCCTCGCCCATCCCCCAACTCCAGCAGTTTATCCGCGAGGCATTGGCCGAGGCCGACACCGTCACCCAACCCGAACTGGCTTACCACCTGATGGACGACATGCAACGCGCCCACCGTCTGCGCCACCAGTTTTGGGTGCACCGCACGCCCGAATGGGCCCCCACGCGGGATGACCCCACCCGCGCCATGCCCTACTTGTTGGAAGCCAAAGGCCGCACGGCCAGCCCCACCGCCGTGGTGTTGGTGCACGGATTTACCGCCCACCCGTTGGAGGTCAAAAACCTTGCCACCAAACTCCATGCCCAAGGCCACACGGTGGTGGGCGTTTGCCTGTTTGGCCACGGCACCACGCCGCTGGATTTGGAACGCCGCAACCGCCACGAATGGCTCCAAGGTGTCATGCAAGGCTACAAAGTAGCCGCAGGTTTGGCCCCCAAAGTGGCCTTGGTGGGTTTCTCCACAGGTGGAGCCTTGGCCCTTACCTTGGCGGGCAAACATACACTCCCCCAACTGGCAGGCATCGCCAGCATCGCAAGCCCCGTGACGGTACGGGATAAAACCATCCACATCCTCCCCTTCGTCATGCCTGTTCTCAATCTACTCCGGCGCATCATCACCTTGCCCAACGCCCTCCGCTTTTACCCCACGGCGGAACCGATTGATGGCCTGCACTACCCCGTCAAACCCGTTACAGGCCTCAACGAACTCCGCCTGCTGATGGCCGAACTTCCGGCCATGCTCCCCGCCATCAAAACCTCCGTGTTGCTGCTGCAAGGCACGGCCGACCTTACGGTGGAGCCCTCCAGCGTGGAAATCCTCTTCCAAGGCCTCACCAACGCCGAGCGTGAAAAACACGTTCTGGAAGGCGGCCCCCACGGCTTGATTTATGAAGATTTCGGCCCCACCCACACCCTTGTGTTGAACTTCCTGAAACGCATCAGCACCTAAGCCGACCATGGTCACACACCTCCCTCCCGCCGCGTCGTACCCACCCAACCTTGCATGGGATGCTCCCTTAAACCTTGGCCCCCTCACCACGTTGCTGGATGACGCCACTGCCCGTTATCCCACCCGCACTGCCGTGGCCTTTATGGGCGTTACTCTCACTTACACGCAAGTAACGACCCGCGTGGAAGCTTTGGCCCATACCCTCACCTCTCTCGGCTTAGGCAAAGGCGATACCATTGCCCTCTGCCTGCCCAACTGCCCCACCGCCGTGGTGGCTTACTACGCCATCCTCCGCATCGGGGCCGTGGTGGTAAACACCAACCCCCTTTATACGGCAACCGAACTGGGCGACATCCTTCACGACAGCGCCGCCAAAGCCATCATCACCACCAACCTCAAAGTTTCTCTCCCCAAACTCCTGCCCCACGTCGGCCACGGGGCGTTGCAGCATCTTGTGCTGGTAGATTTCACCACCGAACTCCCGTGGCACCTCGGCCTCCTGTTCCGCCTGTTTAAGCGCAGCCAACTGGCCACCGTTCCCCATCATTCCAACATTCATCGTTATAATCCTTCAGCATCTTCCACACCCTCCACCAACACACAAAGCCATACGTCCTCAATCAAAGACCTCGCCGTTTTGCAATACACGGGCGGAACTACCGGCACCCCCAAAGCCGCCATGCTCACCCACGGCGCCCTCATGGCCAACGTGCGGCAAATCCAACTCTGGTTGGGCGATACCCCGCCGGAGGGCGACCGCACCCTGGCCATCCTCCCCCTGTTCCATTGTTTTGCCATGACAGCGGGGATGAACCTCACCTTCGCCAACGGTGGCACCTTGCACCTGCTGCCCCAGTTCAACCTCGCCCACGTTCTCAAAACCCTTGATAAGCAGCGCATCACCCTCCTTCCGGGCGTTCCCACGCTGTTCAACGCCATTCTCAACGCTTCCAAACTGAATCCCGCAGGGTTTTCCCACCTGCGCTACGGCATTTCAGGCGGCGCCCCCCTCCCCCCCGAGGTGAAAGATAAATTCGAAGCCCTCACCAACTCCCGCCTGATGGAAGGCTACGGCCTCACCGAAGCCAGCCCCGTGGTGTGCTGCAACCCCCGCCACAAACGGGGTAAAAACAGCAGTGCAGGCCTTCCCATCCCCGGCACCCACGTGGGTATTTTTAACCCCGAAACCCTTCAACCCCTCCCCCTAAGCGAGGTGGGCGAAGTCTGGGTATCTGGCCCCCAACTCATGCAAGGCTACCTCAACAACCCAACCGCCACCCAAGCTTGCATGATGCAGCACAAAGGCCTCACATGGCTCCGCAGCGGCGATCTGGGCTTCCTCGACGACGAAGGTTACCTTCACCTGACCGACCGCCTCAAAGACATCATCCTCGTCAACGGCTACAACGTGTACCCACGGGTGATTGAAGATTGCTTGTACACCCACCCAAATGTCGCCGAAGCCATGGTCATCGGCCTCCCCGACCCCCAGCGCGGCGAAACCCCCCACGCCTATGTCGTCCTCAAAACTGACGCCAAAGCCACAGAGGATGACCTTATGTTGTTCTGCCGCAAACATTTAAATCCCCTGGAACGCCCCGTTCAGGTAGTGTTACGTCAATCCCTGCCCAAAACGCAGGTCGGCAAGCTTTCCAAAAAAGACTTGAAGGCCGAGGTTTTAGGCCAATAAAAAGCAAAGCGAGGCGTGGTTAAATACGCTAGACCGCCAGCAAAAAACGGGTGTTACCGAGAACCGTACCGCAAGCGTACATACTAAGTACGTGCGGAACGGAAGCGCAGGAAACACCCGTTTGCAGCAAGGGCTAGTCGTATTTGCTTCGTAAGAACAAGAAAAGGCTCTGCCCCATGGAACACTCCGTCGTCATTTGTGGTTACAAGCGCTCCCCCTTCACACTGGCCGGCAAAGGCGATCTCAAAACCGTCCGTGCCGACGATATGGCCGCCGAAGTGGTCAAAGCCTTGGTGAAAGAAACAGGCGTTAAAACGAAGGATATCGAAGATCTCATCATGGGCTGCGCCTTCCCCGAAGGCGAACAAGGCTTCAACATTGCCCGTTTGGTGGCCTTGCACGCAGGGTTGCCCCTTACCGTGGCGGGTCAAACCATCAACCGTTTTTGCGGGTCGTCCATGCAGGCCATCCACGCCGCAGCCGGCGCCATCCAAATGGGCGCGGGCGAGGTGTTTGTGTGTGCGGGGGTCGAGAGTATGTCACGCGTCCCCATGGGCGGCTACAACCCCATGCCCAGCCCAACCTTGTACAAAGCCATGCCCGCCGCCTACATGGGTATGGGCGAAACGGCCGAAAACTTGGCCAAAAAATACAAACTCTCGCGCGAGCAGCAAGAAGAATTCGCCGTCCTCTCCCACCACAAAGCCGCCAAAGCCCAAGCGGCAGGCAAACTAGAGGCCGAAATCGTCCCCATGTTCGGCGTCAAGCGCGATGGCTGCCTCCGTGCCGATACCACCAGCCAAAGCCTTGCCAACTTAAAACCCGCGTTCGATGCCAAAGGCACCGTCACCGCTGGCACCAGCAGCCCCCTCACCGATGGCGCCGCTGCCGTGCTGGTGGCCTCCGAAGCCTACGCCCGCAAACACAAACTGCCCATCATGGCCCGCATCGTCAGCATTGCGGTGTCGGGCTGCATGCCGGAAATCATGGGCATCGGCCCCGTGCAAGCCACCCAAAAAGCCCTCGCGCGCGCGGGTTTGAAGCTGAAACAGATGGACGTGGTGGAACTCAACGAAGCCTTTGCCAGCCAAAGCTTGGCCGTGCTGTCCGAACTCGCCGACCTCTCCCCCGCCAAAGTGAACATGGATGGCGGCGCCATCGCTTTAGGCCACCCCTTGGGGGCCACAGGCGCCCGCATCACAGGCAAAGTGGCCAGCCTGCTGCAGCGTGAAAAACTCACCTACGGCCTCGCCACCCAATGTATCGGTGGTGGCCAAGGCATTGCCACCATTCTGGAGAGAGTAAAATGACCATTAAAAAGGTAGCTGTGATTGGTGCTGGCGTCATGGGAGCGGGGATAGCCGCTCAAGTGGCCAACGCTGGCGTGCCTGTAGTGCTGCTGGATATCCTCCCCAAAGACGTCCCGCTCAAGAAAAAAGGCAACGAAGACGCCCGCAACGCCGTAGCCTTGGGCGCCATCGCCAAGCTGAAAAAATCCAACCCCGCAGCCCTGATGCACCCCAAAAACGCCAATCTGATTGAAGCAGGCAACACCACCGACGATTTGAACAAACTAAAAGATTGCGACTGGGTGATTGAAGCCGTCATTGAGCGACTGGACATCAAACAAGCCCTCTACAAAAGCATCTACATCCACGCCCCCAAAGCCATCGTCAGCAGCAACACCAGCACCATCCCGTTAGCCGATTTGGTCGGCACCATGCCCAAAGGCTTCCGCCAAAACTTCCTCATCACCCACTTCTTCAACCCCCCCCGCTACATGCGGCTTTTGGAAGTTGTGACAGGCCCCGAGACCTCCCCCAAAGCCGTGGAGCGGGTCAGCACCTTTGCCGACATCTCCATGGGCAAAAGCATCGTACCTTGTGCGGATAGGCCCGGCTTCATCGCCAACCGCATCGGCACGTTCTGGCTCCATGCCGCCGTCACACTGGCCATCAAACACAACATCAGTGTGGAAGCAGCGGATGCCGTGCTGAGCAAACCCTTCGGCATTCCCAAAACAGGCGTGTTCGGTCTGATTGATTTGGTGGGATTAGATTTGATTCCTCACGTTCTCGGAAGCCTCTCCAACACCCTCCCCAAATCGGATGCCTTCCACGCCCTCGGCCCCGCACCAGAATTGATGCACAAAATGATCGCCGACGGCCACACCGGCCGCAAAGGCAAAGGCGGGTTTTACAAGCAAGATGAAGCTAAAAACAAACTGGTCATCAACCTGCAAACCGGCCAGTATGCCAAAGCCACCCGCCCCAAACCCGCCGCGTTGGAAGCCAGCAAAAAAGGCGGCCTCCAAGCCCTCCTCAACCATCCATCCCCCGAAGCCACATATGCGTGGGAGGTGATGGGTCAAACCCTCGCCTACGCCGCCAGTTTGGTGGGCGAAGTGGCGGAAGATATCGAAAAAATTGATAGGGCCATGCGCCTCGGCTACAACTGGAAATACGGCCCGTTTGAACTCATCGATAAATTGGGCATCACTTCCATGATCGACCGCTTGGTGCGCGACGCCCGCAAAGTGGCCCCCATCCTCACCACCGCCCAAGGCCGCAAACTGTACCGCGAAGCCTTTGGCAAACGCGAATTCATGAACCTCAAAGGCAAATACCAGCCCATCGAGCGCCCCCTTGGCGTGCTGCTGTTAGAAGACATTAAACGCGCCACCAAACCGATTGTTCGGAATAACAGCGCCAGCATTTGGGATTTGGGCGATGGCGTGGCCTGCCTGGAATTCCACTCCAAAATGAACAGCCTCAACGTGTTCAGCCTCGCCATGCTCCGCAAAGCCCCCGCATTAGTCGCCAAACGCGGCTTCAAGGCGTTGGTCATCCACAACGAAGGCAGCAACTTCTCGGTGGGCGCCAACATCGGCATGCTCATGGTGGCCGCCCAACTCCACCTCTGGCCGTTTATTTCGTGGATTCTCTGGTACGGCCAAACCACCATGCAACGCATGAAGTACGCCCCCATTCCCATCGTGGCAGCCCCCTTTGGCATGACACTGGGAGGAGGGTGCGAAACCGTGCTCCACACCCACAAAGTGGTGGCCCATGCCGAAACCTACATCGGTTTGGTAGAAGGCGGCGTGGGCATCATCCCCGGCTGGGGCGGCTGCAAAGAGCTTTTGGGTCGGGCAACAGCCTGGCTGAAGGCCAAAGGCCCCATGCCTCCCTTGGTGCACGCGTTTGAAACCATCGGCACCGCCAAAGTGGCCAAATCCGCCGCCGAAGCGAAAGACTTGATGTTCCTCCGCAAAGACGATGTGATTGTCATGAACCGCGACCGCGTGCTGTTTGAAGCCAAACGGGAAGCACTGGCCATGGTGAAAGACTTCAAGCCCCCCGAACCCTTCACCTACACCCCCGCAGGCCCGGCAGGCCTTACCGCCCTCACCTTGGCCCTGCATGACTTTGAATTGAAAGGCATGGTCACCCCCCACGACATCACCGTGGGCAAGTGGCTGGCCCGCACCCTCACCGGCGGGCCGGATGGCGACCTCACCCGCCCCATCACGGAAGACGACATGTTGCGGCTGGAACGCGAAAGCTTCATCCCCCTCACCAAAACCAAGCAAACCTTGGCCCGCGTCAAGCACATGCTCACCAAAGGGAAACCTTTGCGGAATTAAACGTCTCGGCGTCATTCCAGCGACGGAAACCTCAGCGAGCTTGCGAGCGCCAAGGTTTCCGGCAGGTGGAATCCCGCTTGCCTACCCACACCCCCCAAAGCCACACCCCACCCCCCATTCCACACCCCACCTGCTGACAAACCCCTCCCCCCACGCCACACTTCTCCCAAAAGAAGGCCCAACCCATGCTCTTACCTCTCATGTCCCTCGCCGCCCTTGCCACCGTGTTCGGCGTGCCCCCCATCCGCCGCAACGTCATTTCCCGCTGGGCCTTACCCTTGGCCGCCAAACAGTTGCCCACCATCGGCGCCACCGAGCAAATCGCGCTGGATGCCGGAACCGTGTGGTGGGAAGGCGACCTCTTCCGCGGCAACCCGGATTGGAACAAACTCCTCAATTTCCGCGTGAAAGAGCTGACGGATGAGGAACAAGCCTTCCTGAACGGCCCCGTCGCCAAACTGTGCGACATGCTGGACGATTTCGAAATCGCCCAACTGCGAGATCTCCCCAAACCCGTCTGGCAGTTCATCAAAAAGAATAAGTTTTTGGGCATGATTATCCCCAAAGAATGGGGAGGTTTGGGCTTCTCCGCCGCCGCCCACAGCGCGGTGGTGGCCAAAATTTCCAGCGTCAGCTTCACCACAGCTGTCACCGTCATGGTGCCCAACAGCCTTGGGCCAGGCGAACTGCTGCTCCGCTACGGCACCAAAAAACAGCAAGAACGCTACCTTGCCAAACTGGCGGTGGGCGATGAAATCCCCTGTTTCGGCCTTACCGAACCCCACGCGGGCAGCGATGCCGCCAACGGCCAAGCCTTTGGTATCGTCGGCCACGGCATTCATGAGGGCAAAAAAACGCTGGGCATCTATCTCACCTTCTCCAAACGCTACATCACGCTGGCCCCCGTGGCCACGGTGGTGGGCTTGGCGTTTAAATTGAAAGACCCGGAACAACTTTTGGGCAATGAAACCGATTTGGGCATCACCCTCGCCCTCCTCCCCCGCAAAACCAAGGGGCTGGAAATCGGCCAACGCCACGACCCCATGGGCGCCCCGTTCCAAAACGGCCCTGTCAAAGGCCGCAACGTCTTCATCCCCATGGAATACGTCATCGGCGGCCAAGCCCAAATCGGCAACGGCTGGCGGATGCTCATGGAATGCCTCTCGGCAGGCCGCGGTATTTCCCTCCCCTCTCTCAGCGTGGGCGCCGCCCAACTCTCCACCCGCGCCCTCTCGGCCTATGGTTTGGTGAGGGAGCAATTCGGCATGCCCATCGCCAAGTTTGAAGGCGTACGCGAACGCATGGCCGAAACCTTTGCCACCACGTACATGATGAACGCCACCCGCCGCCTCACCTGTGGTGCGGTGGATGCCGGCGAACACCCCAGCGTGGCCAGCGCCATCGCCAAAGCCTACCTTACCGAAGGCGCCCGCAACGCCATCAACAACGGGATGGATATTCTGGCGGGTGCCGCCATCTGCAAAGGCCCTAAAAACATCTTTGCCCGCATTTACGCCGCCATCCCCATCGGTATCACGGTGGAAGGCGCCAACATCCTCACCCGCAGCCTCATCGTGTTCGGCCAAGGGGCCATCCGCTGCCACCCGTATTTGCAGGCCGAGGTTGCCGCCATCCAAACCAAAAACGTTACTAAGTTCGATGCCGCCCTGTTCGGCCACATCGGCCACGTGGTCACGGGCGCCGTGCGCAGCCTGTTCCATGCCGTTACGTTCAGCTGGTACGCCCCCGCTCCCCGCAACATGTACGCCAAGCACTACAAACGCTTGGGCCGCTACTGCTCCGCCCTCAGCTTCATGGCGGATATGGGCCTCATCACGCTGGGCGGCGCCCTCAAGCGCAAAGAATACCTCAGCGGCCGCTACGCCGATGCCTTTGCGTGGCTCTACCTCGCCAGCGCCACGCTGAAACAAGCCCACGACGACGGCCACATCCCCGCCCACAAACCGCTGGTGGATTACGTGCTCACCAAAGCCTATGTGGAGATCGAGCAAGGCCTGCAAGGCGTGCTCACCAACCTGCCCAACCGCCCCGCGGCATGGCTCGCCCGCGCCGTCACATTCCCGTTTGGGTTTTATGCCAAACCTGTGACGGATAAACTCCGCGATAAGGTGGTAGATACGGTACTAGATTCCACCCTCCCCGTGCGCGATGCCCTGACCGACATCATCGCCATCCCCGGCCCCAAAGCCCCGGGCCTTGGCCAACTGGAAGACGCCTACCGCCAAACCGTGGCCACGGCCGAACTCCGCAAAAAGTTCACCAAATTGGTGCGCTTGGGCACGGTGGAAGGCGCCACGCTGGAAGACCAAATGGCCTACGCGGTGGATGCCAAACACCTCACCCAGGCCGACGCCCGCACGCTCTGGAGCGCCCACATGGCGCGGGATGAGGCCATCCAAGTCTCCGCCTTCAGCGTGGAAGACCACGCCGAGCTGAAGTAAACTGAAACCGACTGAAAGCGGGTGCAGGGGGTGGAACCCCCTGCCGCCCACTGGGCGTCATTGCGAGGAGGACAAGCGCAAAGCGCGTCCGACGCGGCAATCTCCCAACTTGCAACTTGGGAGA
>JBAQUT010000036.1:0-71621 GCA_049297695.1 Alphaproteobacteria bacterium
CAAATTCAAAGCCCGGAGTGAGGGGGTAACGGTTGTTGGCCGCTTCGTAGTAACCTTTCAAAACAATGGTATCGGCAAAATTAATACCAGCAGCATGAACGTCAATCAGGCATGTATCGGGCGTTACGGCGGGAATGGCACCAGCCTCAACTCTCAGCGTGTTGCGCCACCAGCCTTTGCGGATAACTACACGTTTCATTGTTTGGTAACATCCACATCTTTCAATCCCGCCTCCAACGCCTCGGCCCAACTTGTGGCTTCGGCATCGGGCGTTTTGGCAAGGTAGGTTTGGGCAATCGCCAGTTGGGCTTTGGCTTCTACGGGGTTAGCGCTGTACACGGCCGCTTGAGCAAGGGATAAGTGGCTGAGTGGCAGTTGGCCCATGGCGCCGTAGCATAGGCCTAGCCCGCGCCAGGGGTCCGCCCACACAGCCCATTGCTCGGTAATGGTGCGGTAGTTGGCGGCGGCCGCCTTCATATCCCCCAAATTGCGTTGCACGTCGGCCAGTTGGAAGCGCACCAGAAGCAAGTCTGGACGTTGGGACAATACCTTGTGGAAGCCCTCCGCCGCCTCGGCCAAGTTACCGCGCTGCACGGCAATCTGGGCGGCAAGTTCGTGGTAAAATACATCGTTCGGGTGGGCAGCCAGCAAGGGGGTAAGTTCGCGGGCGGCATCGTCTAGCTTGCCTTGGGCGGTGTAGGCCAGGGCACGGGCGTAGGCATCCACCTCGGTGGTGCCGTTAAACTTGCGCAAGGTGGCGGGAGATGTGTGGGTAAGGGCGTACACCTTGGCGGATATTCGGGCAAACTCGGCCTCGGATAAGGTTTGGCTGGCCGCTTCGGTGGCCACGGCCCGTTGCAGGCTTTGCAGGCGGGTTTCGGGCAGGGGGTGGGTGAGCAAATAAGGTGGCAAGCTGCCGTAAGAGAGTTGCGTATCCAGCCGCAAGCGGTTGAAGGTGTTCAGCATACCTTGTGCCGAATACCCCGCGCCGTGCAAAGCGGCGATGCCTCGTTGGTCGGCCTCTTGCTCTTGCGTGCGTGAGAATTTCAGCATCTGGCTAACCCCCAAAGCTTGTCCACCCGCCATGGCGGCGGCCGCCACTTGGGGTGCGCCCGCCACGGCGGCACCAACCCCCACCACGGCACCGGCAATGGCGGAAAGGGTGGCTGTTTTAATATTATCCCCCATTTTGAGCAGGTGTTGGCTGGAAATATGGCCAAGCTCGTGGGCTAATACGCCTTGAATATCGCCACTCCCCTTGGCGTTAAGGAACAACCCTGCATGCACGTGCACCACCTTTTCGGCATCCACATAGGCGTTCAGGCTATCATCCCCAATCAACACAAAGCTCACCCCTTGGGTGTGGGGAAGGTTGCCCAGCAAGGGCTTGGTAAGGCGGTTGGCGTAATCGGAAAACTCGGCATCCAGCACCATGGTTTGGGCATGGGCTGTGGCGGCCAGAAGGGAGAGGAGAGAGGGGAGAATCAGGCGGTGTGTCATGAAGCTACCCTAACACCGAACGCCTTGAGCCTAAAGCCCGTTTCCTACACCTACCTTGCGCGACCGCGGGAAAGGCGAGCGCTGACTCCGCGCCGACCGTTCAGGCTGGCGGCACGGCTGGAGTTACGGGCAAAGCTGGTGGCCGTGCTGCTGGGCACGGGAGCCGCAAAGGGCAACACGTTGGTGGCGGCGTGGGGTTGCAGGGCTTCCATGCTGCTGGCTTGCTGCACCTGTTGTTCCAGCGGTTGGCGGAGTGCGTTCACCGCCTTGGTGGTGGTGCTTACGGTGCCCGTGCGGGTAAGTTTGGGCACCACAATGCGGGGCAGGGACGTGCGCTGGGGTGTGGATGGTTTGGATAAGGCTGCGGCCATGTTGCTGCCCGCCAACGCGGCCATCACCTTGGCGGTGGCTTGTGTGAGGGGTTGGGCGGTGGGCGCGGCGGCGGGAATAAACGTCCCTTTCAGTTGGGGAGAGCCAAACTGAGGTTGCCCCAGCACGGTGGGGGTGAGCGTGACGGATGGCGAGGTAGAGCGTGGTGCGGATGTTGCGGTTGTGGATGGTGTAGGGGCGCCAGATGATGCATTTTGCCGTTGCCATACCTTCAGCAAATGTATGCGGGCGGCGGTGGTGTCGTTGGTTAAATCGCAGGCCTGTTGCAAGGTTTGGCCGTACCACGCTGCCATGTGGTGGGGGTTGGCCACGCACTGCTGCCACTGGGCGGGGGCCTGTTGCCACCAGCGGGTAACGGCCTGCGAGCGGTGGGCCATAATGGTAGTTACGGCATCGTTCCAAGCTTGGGTGCACGTACGTTGGGTTTCGGTGCCAGCCATCATCTGCTGCATCCATTGGGCGTAAAGGTGGAACATGACCATGCTTTCTTGTTGGCCCAAGGGTGGAGGTGCAACGTGGGGTTGTCAAGAAAGATTGGAACAATGACGCAGAAGGCCTGTGGCGGTAACGCTATGCTGAGAGAGTTTCATATTCCCAAACTGTTGATCATCAGTTCAGGATGCTTTCGGAGATATTGAGCCAGACTGCTTATTTGGGCATCGTACGTAAATACAGTTCCAGCACCTTCAAGAGCCTCAAGATATTCAGGGGAGTTGTTGATGGCTTTAGTTGTAACATCGTAGGCGTGATGATATCCCGTCCTCCAGTCAAAATGGAATGCGAATGAGGGAATTGACGCAAGGAATGTATGTTCCCATAGGCTTAGCGTATCATGACGAGAGCCCCGTACAACATGCCCGCCCACATGTAGGAGCATGGTAAGGTTTGCCGCATGTAGGCCTGCAGGAATAATTGATAACGTGTCCCCAGTCTCACCGCGCCAACGTTCATAAAGAGTTCGATGAAGTTGGCACGTGAGAAGGAGTTTGTGGTTAATATCCACAGATATTACCCCAACAACCCACCCAGCAGCCCTTTGCGGCGGGGTTTGGCTTTGGCAGGCACGGGCGTTTCTTCAACAGCGTCGGCGGCTACAGCCAGCTTCACCACTTTCAGGGGTTCGTCGGTGCTGTCGGTGTCGGCTTGCTTTTTCACCTCCATTTTTTTCCGTTTGGCCACAATCACGGGCGTGTCGTCATCCGTCACCACGGCCACTTTGGCCACTTCCAAGGGTTTGTCCTCGGCAGGCGGGGCGGGGGGAGCCACATGCACGTGCTTGGCCTCGGCCTGTTTGGTGGGGCGTTTGATGGCCTGCTTCACCTCATCCAACGATGGGGCGGCGCGGGCGGCCATGGGGGCGTCCATCTCGGCCATAGGCGCTTCATCGTCCATGCGGCGGGGGCGTTCGCGTTCCGGCCCGCGTCCACGGCCACCATGGTTACGGTCGCGGCCGCCACGGTTGTCATCGCGGCCACGGCCACCGTTGCGGTCGTTCCGGTCGCGGCGGGGTTCGTCACCGCCTTCGGCACGGCCAGCATCCGTACGGGGTTCATCACGGTCGGAGCGGGGGCGGCGCTCTCGGTCGGGGCGTTCGCCGCGGGGGGCATCGTCGCGGTCGCGGCCACCTTTGGCACCATGATGCTGTTTGTAGCGTTGTTCGGGCGGCAGTTCGGGCTGTTCGCGCAGAATCACTTCCACCTTTTTGATATTCTCGCTGCCATCAGCCTTCACGGTCACCAGTTCCAAGCGGTGGTCGGGGGCCAGCAGGGTATCGTCGGCTTTGAACACCAGGTGGTATTTGTTTTTGGCTTCAAGGTCGGCCACCATGGCGCGCTTGCTGTTCATAATCCACATGAGGATGGAAGTTGCGGCGTGCACCACCACGCGGTCGGCGCCACGGCAATCTTCTTCTTCCAAGCGACGCAGCACCATAAGCGCGGCGCTGGCAGGGCTGTGAACTTGGCCCGTGCCGTTGCAATGGGGGCAGCTGATGAAGTGGTGTTCGGAGAGGCTAGGCCGCAAGCGCTGGCGGGATATTTCCATCAACCCAAACTCCGAGATATCGGTGTATTGCACGCGGGCACGGTCTTTCCGCAGCACTTTGCGCATGGCTTGCTCTACCTTGCGCACGTTGCGGTAGTCTTCCATGTCGATAAAGTCCACCACAATCAGGCCCGCAAGGTCGCGGAGGCGGATGTGGCGGCCCAGCTCGTCGCAGGCCTCAAGGTTGGTTTTCACGGCCGTTTCTTCAATGTTCCGCTCGTGGGTGTTGCGGCCGCTGTTAATATCCACCGCCACCAAAGCTTCGGTGTGGTCGATAATCATGTAGCCGCCACTGGGCAATTGCACGCGGGAGAAGTTCAGCTGGTTCAGCTTTTGTTCCACCTTGTGGGCGGTAAACAAAGGCGTTTCGTCTTTATATTCCTTAATCAGCTTGGCGGCATCGGGCATCAGGGCCTTGGTGTAATCCTTCGCCACTTTGTAGGCGCGCTTGCCCGAGATAACCACTTCTTCAATGTCTTCCCGCAGCATGTCGCGCAAGGCACGGATAATCAGCGTACCGTCTTCGTGCACGCAGGCCACGTCGTCAGTCGTTTCGTAGGCTTTTATAATATTGTCCCACAGCGTGCGCATATTTTTATAGTCGTTCACCACGGCATCCACAGGCTGGCCCACACCGGCGGTGCGGATAATCAGCCCCATGTGGTTGGGCACTTTCATGGCGGCGTACATGTCGCGCAGCGTGCGGCGTTCTTCGGGGTCGGATATTTTGCGCGAAATACCGCCCGCAAACGGTGTGTTGGGCATCAGCACGGTGTAGCGGCCGGGCATAGACACATAGCTGGTAAGGGCGGCGCCTTTGCTGCCGCGTTCTTCCTTCACCACTTGCACTAGTATTTTTTGACCTTCTTTCAACACATCCTGAATGCGGTAGCGGCGGTAAATGCCGGGCTGGCGCTTGCGGTCGGAGCGGGGTTCGTCGCTTCCACCTTCAGCTGTGTTGCCCGCATCGTCGGCGGGAGGAGCCTCATCCGCGCCCTCGCTGCCATCATCCCGCAGGTGGCCGCGGCGGCGTTCGGCTTGTTCGGTAATTTCTTCCAGCAGTTCAGCCTTTTCACTATCCGGCACGGCAAAAAACTGGGGGTGCACTTCGCCAAAGGCCAAAAAGCCGTTGCGGGTGCCGCCATAGGTAATAAAGGCCGCTTGCAGGCTCGGCTCAACGCGACTAACCACGCCAACATACAGGTTGCCTTTGTTTTGGGTTTTATCCGCGGTTTCGGCTTCAAAGTCGTCCAGCTTGGTGCCGTCTAAAATGGCAACGCGTGTTTCATCCAGGTGGGTGGCGTCAATCAGCATCCGTCTCATGGGGTAGTCTCCTTGTTGAAAATCAACAAGCCCCCCGCGCCCTAACCCCTTGAAAAGGGAAGCGGTGCAGGGTGATAAGCGGTTTGGGTCATACTGGCGTCAAATCTCTTACCATGCCCAAGGTTTAAGCAAGGGCAGGCTGTTAAGTTGGTGTTAGCCTGTTTAGGTGTAACTTAAAGATATTTAAGTAAGTTACAGATATTCAAGCGGAAATGGTTAAGTAGCCTAGGTGCTACGTACCCACACTATATAAGGTATGGGGGGGAAGGGCAAGGGGGTGAGAAGGCTTTAGGCGTTAGGAAGTTAGGTTGTAGGAAGAAGTATCTTGCACGCTAAGCCTTGTACCTTGTACCTTGCCTTCATGCCCTTTGCCACCCGCCTGTTCACGTTGCTGCTTGTGATGACGCTGATTTTTTTGCTCATCCACCTTGTGCCGGGCGACCCCGTGGAAGCGTTGTTGGGCGAGCAAGCCAGCGTGGTGGATAGGGAAGCCTTGCGCACCGCCTTGGGGCTGGATTTACCCCTGCACACCCAGTTTGTAAACTTTATGGGCGGCTTGGCAACGGGCGATTGGGGCACCAGCCTGGTGCGCAACAAACCCGTGCTGGGGCTGATGGCCGAACGTGCCATGCCCACGGTGGTGCTGGCCCTTGCCGCCATGGCTGTGGCCACGGTGGTGGGGGGTGTGGGGGGCATTGCCACGGCCTTGGCCAAACCTGCCGCCAAGGGGTGGTGGGAGAAAGGGTTGCTGGCCGTGCTGGCCACCCCCACGTTTTGTTTGGGGCCGTTGCTGATGCTGGTGTTGGCGGTGGGGCTGGGCTGGCTGCCCGTAAGTGGGTTTGATGGCCCGCGTTCGTTGGTGTTGCCCGCCCTCACGTTAGGTTTGGGCTTGGGGACCCACTTGGCCCGCCTGCTGGCCGCCAGTTTGAGCGACGAACTTGAGGCCGAATACTTGCGCACCGCCCGCGCCAAAGGGGCCAGCGGGGCAAGGCGGTTGTTCCACCACGCCTTGCGCAACGCGCTGGTGCCGGTGGTGATTATCTTTTGCCTGCAACTGGGCATGGTGCTTACGGGCACGGTGCTTACCGAGGCGGTGTTCGGCTGGCCCGGCTTGGGCAGTTTGTTGGTAGAGGCCCTTCACGGGCGCGATTACCCGCTGGTGCAAGGCCTGCTGCTGCTTATCAGCCTCACCTACATGGCCGCGCTGGTGCTGGGCGATTGGCTGGCAGGACGGTTGGATGGGCGGTTGAGGGGTTGACAATCTGTAGATTCAAAGTTATTTGATATTGTGTACACATAAAGAGGGGTATGTAATGAAAAAGCCATTAACAGTATCGGATTTCAAAGGTCAAGGTAGTTCTAATCTTCATGGGATTCGATGTAGTCCAGTTGCTTTTCCAATTGGAAATGAAAAACAAGATATAGAAAACCTTTTACGAGTGATATATCCTAAGGTAGATGAATATTTAGTAGATAAATTTTATGTCGATAAAGTGAAACAATTTCATATAGCTGCTAATTTCATGCAAAGCTATTTCATGGAGATTGCAATGATGAGAACAGCTTTGACGGTGTTTGATTTTATAGAAGATGTACATCATATAACGCCCGTTATTATTTCATCTGTATCTCAAAGTCTTGCTGAGCGTGGCTTTGTTGTGGCTCAAGGTTTTCACGCACATAACAAAGGCATCTACGTTCGTCGTGAGGGTAGTGTTGAGTTATAGTTTTTAGGTGATTCATCTCGATACCATTCTGGCTGCTCCCAACGTCTTGCACTGGCTCGGCACCGACGAGCTTGGCCGCGACATTCTGCTGCGCCTCGGGCAGGGGGTGGGCTTAAGTCTCACCGTTGGGCTCTGTGTCGGAGCCATAACCGCGGTTGTGGGCATTACGCTGGGCCTGTGGGCGGGGTGGAAAGGCGGGTGGGTGGATACGCTGATAAACCGCCTGTGCGATGTGGTGCTCAGCCTGCCGGGCTTGCTGATGGCCTTGGCCCTGACCGCCTTGTTGGGCCCCAGCTTGGTGAACGTGATTTTGGCCTTGGGCTTGTTGGGTTGGGTGGGCTTTTGCCGTTTGGCGCGGGCCGAAGTGTTGCGCCTGAAAAACCGCCCTTTTGTGCTGGCAGCCAAGCTGGGCGGGGTGGGCACGGCGGGTGTGCTGCTGCGCCATGTGCTACCCTTGGCGGCCCCCCCGTTGGTGGTGGAGGCCGTGGTGGTGGTGGCGGGCAGCATGGTGGCGGAGGCTGGGCTGAGCTTTTTGGGCTTAGGCGTGCCCCCACCCACCCCCAGCTTAGGGGGTATGCTGCGGGAGGGCATTCGCACCGCCATGGTGGCCCCCCACGCCGTGCTGGCACCAGCGGTGGTGCTGATTGGTCTCACCGTATCCCTCAACATGGTGGCGGAAGGCTTGCGCGCGCGGTATCTTTCGGGCACCACACAAGGCTAGATGGGACGCTCCTTAAGTATCTTTATGGGCTGTATTCTGGCACTCGGGGCCTTGGTGTGGCCGCCCTTGTTGCCCCACGCCCAAGAGCCCGTGGCCAAAGTGATGGATGTGCGCATGAGCCACACCCAAGGCCGCACGCGGCTGGTGATGGATTTGGACAAACCCGCCAGCAACCGCTGGTTTACCCTGCCCAGCCCCGCCCGCGTGGTGGTAGATTTCCCCCAGCTGGATGTGGTGCCGGATATGGCCAAGGTGGTTATCCCCCAAGGTAGTTTGGTGAAAGCCTTAAGGGCGGGTAACTTCCGCGCTGGCACCACGCGGATGGTAGTGGATTTAACCGCCCCTGCGCGGCTGACGGTGTTCACCATCCCCGGTAACACCCAGCGCGGCCCGCGGCTGGTGATAGATGTGGTACCCCCCGCCAAAGGCAAACCCGCCACCGATGTTCCACCGCCGCCCGAAGTGGTGACCACCGTGCCCTTCAAACCCGGCGAACCTTCCACGCCAACCAAGCCCAGCAAAGGCGAACAACAACCCGCCCCCGTAGTGCCTCGTCAAGTGGTAACCGAGCCCACGGGCCCCTTGGTGGTTGTGCTGGATGCCGGCCATGGCGGGGTAGACCCCGGCGCCTGCGGCCGCACCGTGCACTTGTGCGAAAAGGGTCTGACGCTGGAAATGGCCAAGCTGGTGAAAGATAATTTGGAACAGAAGGGCGGGTATAAAGTGTTACTCTCCCGGGAGAAAGACGTGTACGTGGGGCTGGCCGACCGGGTCAAATACGCCCAGCGCCACAATGCCAACCTGTTTGTAAGCCTGCATGCCGACAGCCACCCCGACCGCGACGTGCAAGGCGCCACAGTGTATATGGTGAGTGAACGCGCCAGCGACCGAGAAGCCCAGCGTCTGGCCAACAGCGAAAACGAGGGCGATATTCTGGCAGGGGTGGATATAAGCCACGAAAGCCCCGAAGTGCAGAGCATTTTGATGAGCTTGGCTCAGCGCAACACCATCAACCACAGCAGTTATTTGGCCCAAAGCATGATAACGGCCATGGATAAAGTGCTGACCCTCCGTAAAAATACGCCCTTGTTTGCTGGCTTTAAGGTGTTGAAAGCACCCGACATCCCTAGCATTTTGGTGGAAATGGGCTACCTGACCAACGGCTACGAAGAACGCCGTTTGAACGACAAAGCCCACCGCCGAGAGCTGGCCAAGGTCATCGCCAACGGCATCCATGCCTATGTAGGCACCCATGTGCGATAAGTGAGTACAATTTAGGCAGATATGTGTATATTTTCTGGAAATCTACGTCCAACTTCGGCACCCTAAAGAACTTAGAGGGAAGGGGTTACGGATGGATTTGCTCAATGTTAGGGTTCGTTGTCTCGAGTTTATTGCCAAGCTGGATAAAAACCCTGTAGGTGTGAACGAATATTTTTATGTTATTTTAGGTGTCGGTGAAAACCTGATTTCTGTTTACCCCATTGTTGTGCAAGAAATTGAAAAACGGAATGTGTTAGAAGCGCAAGATGGTAAACCCATATGGGAATTTGTACTGATAGACCATAATTTTAATCATGGTTCCCCGCTCACGGTTATTTTTGATATTGCCAAACGCTACCACCCTCGGGTTGACCAATTTTTCTTGGAGCAGGCAGCTGATATTCCTCCATTACCTAATACCCCCTACCGCGATGTGTTACGCCCCCACCACGATGCCCGCCGTGGCGAGAAAGGTAAACGCCGCGAAGTGTTGGGCCGCTGGCTGGGCGAGGGGCCTGAACTCTAAATCGGCTCTTGCCTAACCCGCCCCTTGCGCCTTATACACACAGCGTGGGCGAGTAGCTCAGCGGTTAGAGCAGGGCACTCATAATGCCTTGGTCGCTGGTTCGATTCCTGCCTCGCCCACCATGAATTTTAATTGCGGCAGGGTACTCCGCTGCGCTCCGTTTCCTGCCTCGCCCACCATGAGATTCAATTGCGGCAGGGTCCTCCGCTATGCTTCGGTTCTTTCCTCGCTCCCCAACCTATTCCTCATGCCGTGCATTTTTTGGTATCGGGCAGGGTTGACAACCGCCGCGCAAGCCAGCATAACCCCGCTCGGTATTCCGGCGTAGCTCAGCGGTAGAGCATCGGACTGTTAATCCGCAGGTCGCTGGTTCGATCCCAGCCGCCGGAGCCAGTTAGTTTTTCTTAACGAGCCTTGCGAGTTTAGAAAAGCTACTGTCCTCGCGTAGGCGGGGACCTCCCTCGTGTTGGGAGGCCATTTCAACTATTTTCCATAAATATGCTGATTTTACTTGCAATGTTGGGGGTTCCCCTCCATATGCTGGAGAGCAATGCCCGAATGTTCAGGCGTTTCTGCTGCTCTGCGCGTGATGTGTGTGGTGCTGCCACAAGGCTTTTCGGAGCCACCATACATCCACGAAGCAAGGAGCTTTTCCCATGACCATGCCTATATCTCAACCCGCCGCCGATGCGGTACTTGAAACCGTTGAAACCATTGAAACGGTTGCCGAAGAAACATCAAACCCATCTGGCTTTGCCGCCTTGGGGTTGGATGCCGCGTTGGTAAACACATTGACCGAATTGACCCTGACCACCCCAACCGAAGTGCAAGCCCGCGCCATACCCGCCGTGCTGGATGGCCGCGACGTGATGGCCAGCGCCCCCACAGGTACGGGTAAAACCGCCGCGTTTGTGTTGCCCGCCCTTCAACTGTTGCACACCACCCCCGCCCACCCAGAAGGCCACGGCCCCCGCGTGCTGGTGTTAACCCCTACGCGGGAGTTGGCCCAACAGGTGGTGGATAATATCCGCAAGCTTGGCCGCGCCGTGCGCCTGAAAAGCGCCGTGGTGGTAGGTGGCGTAACCTACGGCCCCCAGCTGCAAGCCTTGCGCAACCCGCTGGATTTGCTGGTAGCCACCCCAGGCCGCCTGATTGACCACCTGAACGACGGCAAAGTGGATTTCCGCCGCATTGACATGGTGATTTTGGACGAAGCCGACAAAATGTTGGATATGGGTTTTTCCAAGCCTGTGGAGCAATTGCTGCAAGCCATTGAAGACGCTGGCCAGCAACCCCAAATGCTGTTGTTCTCGGCCACCTTTACCAAAGCCGTTACAGCCATGGCCGCCCGTGCCCTGCACGAGCCCGTGAAGATTGAACTGGCCAAAGCCAACAACGAAAGCGCCAACATTGCGCAAAAGGCCATCCGTGCGGATAGCCAAGAGCACAAGTTGGCCATGCTGAAAGCCATGCTGGAAAAAGGTGATATTGGCCAAGCCATCGTGTTTAGCGCCACCAAGCACGGGGCCGATAAGTTGGCGGATAAGCTAACCGCAGGCGGTTTCCCCAGTGCTGCCCTGCACGGCGGTATGAAGCAAAACGCCCGCAGCCGCACGTTGGACCAATTGCACCGCGGCAGCGTGAAGCTGCTGGTAGCCACCGACGTGGCCGCCCGCGGGATTGACGTGAAAGGCCTAAGCCACGTGATTAACTTTGATATGCCCCAAGTGGCGGAAGACTACGTGCACCGCATTGGCCGCACTGGCCGCGCGGGCGAAACGGGGATTGCCATTAGCTTGGTAGCCCCCAGCGACGTGCCCATGCTGCGGGATATTGAAAAACTGCTGAAAAAACCCATGGAACTGGCTAGCATGGAAGGCTTTGAACCCAAAACCGACGAGTTGGACTTTTTGCGTGCCGGTGCTGCGGCTCCCCGTAGCCGTCGTGGCCAAGGGCGCACAGGCGTGGGTGGTGGTGCAGGCCGTGGCGGCCCGCGCCGCGATGGTGGCAGCTTCGGCGGCGGCCGTGGCCGTTCTGGCGGTGGCGAACGTTCGGGCGGTGGTAGCCGTCCACGCCGTTACTAGAATGTACGTTCAAAAAAAGGAGCCTTGTGGCTCCTTTTTTTATTTGGAACAGTTATTTTTTCAGCGGGCAGGTGTTCATGCCAACCAAAGGGTACAAGGGGCAAAAGCCTAAAAGGGCTGTTGCCACCATCACAAGGGCTACCACCACGGCCAAGGTGGCCAGCAACCCGCCCACCACGCCTGTGGCGGCCAGAACTACGAGAATCAGGGCAACAGCCAAACGGATGGCACGGTCGGTGGTGCCGACATTGGGGGATAGGTTCATGGGAGGTCTCCTTGTTGGTTTCAGTTTATGATAGGCTGAGTGATCAGCGCGTTGCTTGATGACGGTCAAGAGGATGTTGACGGGGCGAGCCTCTCCGCGCAATCTGAACACACCAACAGAAAGAAGAACCATGAGCATGCTGATACCCTACGTTGCAGGCGTGATAACCCTGATTGTGGGCGATTTGCTGTGGCTGGGGGTACTTATGCGCCCGTTTTACATGGAAAAACTGGCCCACCTGATGGCACCAACCGTGGTGTGGTGGGCAGCAGGCGCATTTTATATCGCCTACACCTTTGCCGTGTGGTGGTTTGTGGTGGCTCCGTGGGCGGGTAAGGGGATTGGTTTGCTCCCCTTGGCGCTGCAAGGCGCCCTGTTTGGGGCTTTGGCCTACGCGGTGTACGACCTGACCAACCAAGCCACCCTGCGGGATTGGCCTGTAGCCGTAACCGTGGTGGATATGGCCTGGGGCGCCTTTTTAACCATGCTGGTGGCGCTGGCCATGGCCATTGTCATGGAATATATGGTGCAGCGGTGAGAGATATTGAGTAATACAAGGACAAGATTAAGGCTATTTTGAGTACGCTTCGCGTTGGGAAGCCTTTTCTGCAACGCCCTCCGCGCGTTGCAGTCGAACGCGCTCAGAGGCGCGATTCATATCGTGTTACCTACCTCGTTTTGAATAAAATAAGGGGCGCAGAGGCCCCTTATTTTATTCAAAAACCATGGCGGGTAGGACAAGATTCGAACTTGCGAGGAGTTGCCCCCTACACGCTTTCCAAGCGTGCGCCTTCGACCACTCGGCCACCTACCCGTGAGGTGGCTTCTAGCAAGAATACCGCTCCACGGCAAGAGCTAACGCACGTTACTGCGGCAAGCCTTTCAGCACCTTCAGCAACGGCGTGTTGAGGGCTTCCGTTCCCACCGAAATACGCCAATAGGTGCCGTGGTCTTTGCGGATGGTGACCACTGGGAGTGTTGGCAGAATGGCGGATAATGCGGCATCGGCGGCCTCTGTTAGCTTGGTCAGCACCATGTTGGCTTGGGAGTGGAACACTTTGACGTGGGGCAGGGAGGTAAGTTCGGTAATGATACGCTCCCGCTCGGATATCACCTGTTGGGCTGTGGTTTTGTAGTAATCTTGGGCGTCCAGCGCGGCAAGGCACATGGCTTCCGCAATGCGGCAAAAGCCCAAAAACGGAGGTTGGTAGTGCAACAGGTTAATCACGTTGCTGCCGCACAGGGCGTAACCCATACGAAGCCCTGCCAACCCATAGTATTTGGAGAACGTGCGGGCTAAAATCAGGTTGGGCGTTTGGTGGAGGATGTCCAGCATGGCCTGCTCGTTGTAGGTGGTGTCAAAGCCCCAGTAGGCTTCGTCCAAAATCACCAAGGTTTCAGGGCCGACGTTTTTCAAAATCCGTTGCAGGTCGTCAATGGATAACACGTTGCCCGTAGGGTTGTTGGGCGAGGTGAGCAACAGCAAGCGGGGGTTCAACGCCTTCAACTGGCGAATGCAGTCTTCCACATCAAACGTAAAGCTGGTGTCCCCTTCGTGCATAGCAAAGGTGGCCAGCTCCACGTTGCGGTGCTTCAGGGCAAAGGTGTAGTAGCGGTAGCGGTAGTATTGGGTAAGCACGGTTTCGCCGGGTTTCAGCCAGTTAAAAATGTGCTCCAGCAAGCCTTCCGCCCCGCTGCTGATGATAATGTTCTGCGCGGCCAAGCCGTAGCGCTGGGCCAGCACGGGCACCAGCGTGCTGCCGTAGTAGCCATCGGGGTACGAAAACACTTTCTCGGTGGGGAACGTGCGCATCACCTGCAAACATTCCGGTGCAGGGCCTTGGATGAGTTCGTTACGGTCGTGGATGATTTGGGTGGGGTTTGTGTGGTTCATGGTACGAGTATCTTTGTTGGGTGGTTTTTAATAAAGGGTGGCAGGTAAGGGGGGGGAAATAAACAGCCGTTAGGCCGCCGCAGCCAACGCCGCTGCGGCAGCTGCAAAGGCGGCGGCGGGCAGGGCAAAGGGTTTCATCATGCAATCACCCTGCCGTGGGCTGGCGGGGCTTGTCAAGAGGCTTGACGGAAAACCCCGCACACCCCACGGTGGGGTATGTATTCGTACCAACACGGTTATCATGCGGGCGGGCTGGCGGATGTGGTGAAGCACACCCTGCTGGGCCTTGTGTTGCAGCGCATGGCGGCCAAAGCGGGGCAGGTGCAGTATTTTGAAACCCATGCGGGCCGCGGCGTGTACCCCCTGGCCATGCGGGAAATGAACAAAACGGCGGAGTATGTGCACGGGTTACAAAAGGTGTGGCCGTTCCGCGCCAAAGCCCCCGCCGCGTTGGTGCCGTGGCTGGAGGCCGTGGGGGCGTTGAACCCCAAAGGCGATGTAACCCGTTACCCTGGCTCTCCCGCCGTGGCTGCCGCCTTGCTGCGGGAGGGCGATGCCCTGCACCTGTGCGAAGGCCACCCGCAAGAGTTTGCGGCGCTAGAAGATGCCTTGGGGGCCGATGCCCGCGTGCATGTTTACAAAACCGATGGCCCGCGCCGTGTGCCGACGTTGCTGCCTTCCACCGGCACCCGCACCGTGGTGCTGATAGACCCTAGCTACGAGGTAAAAACCGAATATGCGGCTACCGTGAACACCGTCAAAGCCATACTGAAGCGCAACCCCAAAGCCGTGGTGTTGGTGTGGTACCCCCTGTTGCCAGATGCCCGCCACACGCCTTTGGTGGAGGGCCTTGCCGCCTTAAAGATATCCGCCACGTACAAGGCGGAACTGACGTGGGCCGCCCCTTCCGACCGTGGAGCCTACGGCACGGGGCAAGTGATACTCAACCTGCCTTACCAGCTTGAAACCGACATGGCCCAAGCCTTGAACTGGCTGCTGCCCGTGCTAAGCCACGATGGGTCGGTGGAGATGGGGTTTGTGCACCCACCTGCATAAGGCTTGATTTAGGTCAGTTTTGCTTCTACGGTAGTTAGAAATTGGAGAAATTTTATGAGTGATATTGGTTCGTTTATGTTTGGAGTAGGAGCATTGATCGTGCGTCCAGATGGGCGTGTTTTAGTTTTGAAGCGAGCATCAAATGTTTCTGATTGGAATGTAGAAAAATGGGAGCTTGTTTATGGCCGTAAAGCCCAGCTAGAGGAGATAGAGGATTGTGTGCGGCGTGAGATTTTAGAAGAGACAGGTATAGTTGATGTTGAAATTATAAGGGCTCTTAGATCATGGCATTTTTTTAGGGGAGATAAAGTAGCTGAATCTGAGATTTTAGGGATGACTTTTTTGTGTCGTACAACAACGCTCGAACCAAAGTTGAGTCGAGAACATACTGATTATCGCTGGGCAACACCAGAAGAAGCGTTAAATTTGATTGAGGTTAAAGGAATACGTTTGGATGTTGAATGTTATCGTGATGCACGCATGGCGTTGGTACTATCAGGTACTCATGAGACGCTTTGGTTAGATGGGACAAAACGTTAATGCACCGTAAACTTGCCGCCTTAACCCTTCTGCTCACCTACCTCACCATCGTGTTAGGGGCCGCCACCCGCGTGTGGGATGCAGGCATGAGCTGCCCCGATTGGCCCACCTGTTACGGGGTGTGGAATCCGTTTCACCCTGATGCCATGCCCGTGGGCGGGTATGTGGTGAACGGCATGGTTTACACCGTGCATCAAGTGGCCTTGGAATGGACGCACCGCCTGTGCGCTGCCTTGGTAGGCTTTGGGTTGATAGGCCTTTTGGTAGGCGCCGTGCGGCAAGGGCGGAACCATCCGTGGTTGCCGTTAAGCGCCGCGTTTGTGTTGTTGGCCTTGCAGGTGAAACTTGGTGCTTTAACGGTTTGGATGAACAATGTGAACTGGAGCGTGGCGATCCATTTGGGCAACGCCATGCTGATGTTTGGCGCGTTGGCATGGTATAGCCGCACCTTGCGGGCAGGGCAGGGGCCGTTCAAGGCGCCTGCGGTGAGCAGCCTGTGCAAAGCGTTGGTGGTGGTGCTGCCCGTGGCGGTGTTGGCCACCATGATGCTAGGGGCGTATGTGAGCAGCAGCCACGCAGGCGGGGTATGCGGCGGGTTGTTCAGTTGTGCGGGCAACTGGATGCCCAGCGATATAGACCAACTGGTGCACATGAAGCACCGCTACATGGCCTTGGCCACCGTGGTGCTGGCGGTGGCGTTGCGGTTGGTGGCATCCAACCAGCCATCCCCCATGCCCCATGCGGCGCGGGCGCTGGATGGCATGGTGCTGGGCCAAGTGGCCTTAGGCATTGCCACGTTGTACAGTTTTGAGCATTACGCCCAGCATTACCAGTGGCTCAGTTTGGGCCACTTGGCGTGGGGCACGCTGGTGTGGCTGGTGGCGGTGGGTACGGCCATGAACCTCTATTATGGTCATGCAGGGCGCGCCCATGGCTAACGTGCGGGATATCATCGCCCTTGCCAAACCTCGCATCATTGTGTTGCTGGCAATTACATGCTTGGCAGGCAGTTTGGTGGCCGCCAAAGGCAATTGGGAGCTGTTGGCATGGCGGGCGGATGCCGTGGTGTGGGGCTTGCTGGGCTTGGTGCTTTCGGCCAGCGGCGCCAACATGCTGAACATGTGGTTTGACCGCGATATCGACCCGTTGATGAAGCGCACCCGCACGCGGCCGATTCCTGCGGGTCGCATGGCGCCTGCCACGGTGTTGGTGTTGGGGGTAACAACGTTGGTTTTGGGTGGGCTTGCGGCCAGCATGGCGAATATGCTGACCGCCGCCATGGCCTTGGCGGGCGGGCTGTTTTACGTGCTGGTTTACACCATGGTTCTGAAGCGGAACACGGTGCAAAACATTGTGATTGGCGGGGCGGCGGGGGCCTTCCCTCCCGTGGTGGGGTGGGCAGCGGTGCAGGGGGATGCAAGCACGCTTTTGCCGTGGCTGATGTTCGGGGTGGTTTTTTTATGGACGCCCCCGCACTTTTGGGCGCTGGCCCTGATGGCCAACACCGATTACACCAAGGCAGGCGTGCCCATGTACCCCGTGGTGTACGGCGAAGCCGCCACGCGGATTGCCATGATGCGCTACCTGTGGGTGCTGGTGGCGTTTACCTTGCTGGGCGGATTGTTGCCGCCCTTGGGCTGGCTGTACACCTGTGCGGCGCTGGGGTTGGGCCTGTGGTGGGGTATGGCCTGTTACCGCTTGTTGCATGCACCTCAACCAACATCTGAGAACATGCAGCCTGCACGGCTAGTGTTCATCCGCTCGCTGTACTATTTGGCCTTGCTGTTTGCAGCCATGGTGGGGGATAGTTGGTATTAAAGGCCCAAGGTTCGCATTTCGTTTTCTGACATAGGAGGCAGTATGTGCTGATGTGGTTTATGGATACCGCTGTTCTTCAGAGGTTGAAAGGTAAGTCTAAACCCTGAATCATTCGCATGTTCAGGGCAACGGATGACATCGTCTTTATCGGGAGAAATATCATCCTCACGCGTGAGTCCGTGAAAGTGTTCTAATTTACTGTGGGTTGAATCTTCAACAAGATACGTCCCAGACTGAAGGGCTGTAAGAGTAGTATAGGCATCACACGTTGAGCGCCATATGGTGTGAACATAAAGCTCACAGCCAACAACGCGTAGGATACAAGATTGTGTTTCATCCATTTACTTATCTCCCTTATAAGGATAAATAAGTTGTAATGACAAAAAATACAAGACTTCTGTTGATTTTACTTACTTTTAGCGCTGCCATGCTGGGGGTATCCTTCGCGTTTGTGCCGTTTTACAAAGTGTTTTGCCAGGCGTTTGGCATCCCGCTGCCCAGCGTGGAGGTAAGTGCCCAGCTATCCGCCCCCAAACCCATCACCACCACCAGCAACCGCTACTTAACGGTACGGTTTACGGGCAACAGCGACAGCACCATGCCCGTAACCCTGAAGCCCGTAAGTTACAGCCTGCGGGTGAAGTTGGGCGAGCCTGTGCTGACCGCCTACCATGCCCAAAGCAACAGCGATAAAGCGTTGGATGGCGTGGCCGTGCACATGCTGGTGGCCATGGGAGGGCCGGAGAACACGAACATCAACAAGTACGTGGAGCTTCAGCAGTGTTTTTGTTTTGAAGAGCAACATTACCCCGCCCGTAAAAACATAACCCTGCCGCTCAGTTTTACCGTAACACCAGATTTACCCGCCGCCGTGCACACCATCAACTTCAACTACACGTTGTTCCCCGCCACCAACGTGCCCGAAAATATGAAAACCAAACCCCAATGAAGCGCATTGCGGCCTTGCTGGTTGGTATGCTGGTCAGCGTGTATGTGGTGGGGGGTGTATGGCTGTATGCCACGCAGGATGCCGTTATTTTCCCCCAAATGGTGAACAGCATCCAACCGCCGGATTTTGATAACCCAGCTGGCTTGGAATACCTGACGTTGCACACGCCGGATGGTGCCACGCTGAACGGCTTGGGCTTCAACACGGCGGCAGGGCAGGGGAATTCCTCCTCCACGCCACACCCCACCACGCTGGTGCTGGCCTTTGGCGGCAACGCCCACGATGTGACGGGCATGGTGCGGTTTTTACACCGGGATGTGTTTCCTGAAGCCACCGTGGCCGTAGCAGGGCTAAGTTACCGCGGCTACCTCAACGCCTTGGGCCGCCCCAGCACGGGCACGCCCAGCCAAAGGGCTTTGCAGGCCGATGCCGTGCAGCTGTACGACACGCTGGTGGCCCGGCTGAAACCCACCAAAGTGGTGGTGGTGGGGTATTCCCTGGGCAGCGCCGTAGGGGCCTATGTGGCGCGGTGGCGCACGGTGGAGAGTCTGATACTGGCCGCCCCCTTTGCCAGCATCACCGCCTTGGCCCAAGCTGAATACCGCATTTACCCCGCGAGTCTGATGGTGCTTCACCCGTTTGATACGGCCAGCTTGTTGGCCAACATATCCAGCCACATCAGCGTTGTGTACTCCCCGCAAGATGGCCTGATACCCCCCACTCACCCGTTCCTGCTGCAAACGGCCAACCCGAAGGCCCAACTTATTCCGCTTAACCCTGCCGTGCCCCACGGGGATGTGCTGGACCACCCCACCATCCCCGCCTTGTTCCGTACGGCGGCGGGGATGTAACCCTGTTTTATTCTTGAAACAGCTTTATAAGCTTACACCTGAATCGGGAGCGACACCCCCCAACCGACCGCCTTTGTTATCCCCGCGTAGGCGGGGATCTTCTATCCCCCCTTGATTTTTTAAAAAATGGCGCTATGTATAAATCTCCAGCATCCCGCTGGTTATAGGGAACTCCGTTGAAAAACGGGGGAGTTAAAACATGAACGTTTCGCAGATTCAAGAAGTTCGTCGAGGTTCTCCTGAGGAGAGTGCTTTGGCTCACCTGAATGAGGTGGATGAAAGGCTTGCTAACTGCAAGTCGGAAGTCCAAGCTCAAAAACTCCGGAAACGGAGGAAGGGTTTGTTGAAGGACTTGACCCGGAAGGGGATTCTCGCTCAGAACTGAGCGAAACGGGCAATGCCCGGGGGAAAAGGTCGCGTCAGCGGCCTTTTTTCGTTTGTGGATAACTCCCCCCCTTATCCCCAGCCCCTGTGCACCCAATCCGCTTGGGTTGGGCGCCAACATGGGCTAGGGTAGGCCCCATGAACAACGTAGTTGCCCTGAAGCCCGAAGCCACTGCCTTAACCGTGCACGTGCCCCACAGCGTGGCGGCCGAGCAAGCCTTGCTGGGCGCCCTGATGGTGAACAACCGCCTGTACGATGATCTGCAAGGCACCCTGCTGGCCGAATATTTTTACGTGCCCCTGCACGCCGTGCTGTTTGAAAAAATCGAAAGCCTGATTGGCCGCGGGCGGGAAGCCAACCCCATTACGCTGCGCGAAATGCTGCGCCACACGCCGTACGACAGCGACAACAGCTTGTTCCCCCACCTTTCCCAAATATTTGAAAATGCGGGGTTAACGGGGGATATCAAAAGCTTGGCGGAGGTTATTCACACCGCCTACATGCAGCGCCAGCTGATGGGCCTGGGCGATAGCCTGCGCCAGCAAGCGGGCACCGCCAGCGATGTGGTGAGCGTGAAAGACGTGCTGGATGCCGCCAGCGGTGAGCTGTTCAAGCTGGCCGAAACAGGCCAAGGCGGCAACAGCGTGAAGGGCCTGCGCGAAAGCCTGCGCGAGGTGATTGCCGCCGCCGAACTGGCCAAGCGGGAAGGGGGCGGCATTACGGGCGTGGCCACCGATTTTAAAGATTTGGATAACTTGTTGGGCGGCTTGCAAAAAAGCGACCTGATTATCTTGGGTGCCCGTCCCAGCATGGGGAAAACCAGCTTGATTATCAACATCGCCCAAAACGCGGCCATCCGCAAAGCGCGGGGGGAAGCAGGCGGGGCCGCCGTGGGGGTGTTCAGTTTGGAAATGAGCGCCGAGCAGATTACGGCCCGGATGCTCTCCAGCGCCGCCAACGTGAGCAGCCACCAAATCTCCAGCGGGCATTTGAACGATGCCGATTTTGGACGGATTATGGCCGCTGCAGGCCAGCTAGCCGAACTGCCCATGTACATTGACGATACGCCCGCCCTGAGCGTGAACGCCATGCGCGCCAAAGCCCGCCGCATGAAGCGCCAGTACGGCGTGGGGCTGATTATTGTGGACTACTTGCAGTTGATGACCGCCCCCGGCAAAGGGAACGACAGCAACCGCGTACAAGAGATTGGCGCCATAAGCCAAGGCCTGAAGCAGATTGCCCGCGAGCTGAACGTGCCTGTGATTGCCGCCAGCCAGCTAAGCCGCAGCGTGGAAGCCCGCGACAACAAACGCCCCCAACTGGCCGACCTGCGCGAAAGCGGGAGCATTGAGCAAGATGCCGACTTGGTATGGTTTTTGTACCGCGAAGAATATTACTTAAGCCGCCAGTTGGGTGCGGGCGACACGCTGGACGGCGACAAAAAAGTGCTGGAAATGAAAGACCGGTTGGAAAAAGTGCGCGGCGTGACCGAACTGATTGTGAGCAAAAACCGCAAAGGCCCCACCGACACCGTGAAGCTGCTGTTCCATGGTGCCACCACCACCTTCCATTCGTTCAGCGGGCGGAGTGATTATGACAGCCACGGGGAGTAAAGGTTATCCCTATCCCAGCGTAATACTGCCAGGCCCGCCGCCGCTGGCAAAACGGTAGGTGTTTTTGCCGTTGTTTTTGGCCTCGTACATGGCGGCATCGGCTTTTTTGATAAGGTCGGGGCCGGTGTTGCCATCCACCGGGTACATGGCGATGCCCAAACTGCCGCCGATGTTGCCGGGATGGCCGTTCAAGTCAAACGGCGTGTGCAGAAGCTTCAAAACTTTTTGGGCTACCATTTCGGCGTCGGTTTTATCCCGCACGCCCAAAATAATCACAAATTCGTCGCCACCCAGCCGTGCTACGGTGTCGGTATCCCTCAGCGCCCCTTTCAGGCGAAGAGCCACTTGCTTCAGCAGCAAATCGCCGTAGTCGTGGCCCAAGGTATCGTTCACCTTTTTAAATCCATCAAGGTCAATAAATATCAAAGCGATTTTAGAAAGCTGACGGTAGGCCGTGGCAATGGCCATGTTCAGCCGGTCGTTGAACAGTTGGCGGTTGGGCAGGCCCGTCAGCGTGTCGGAGTAGGCCAGCGTGTTTTCACGGTCTTGGCCTTGCTTCAGTTGGGCGCGCAGGCGCACCAGTTCGGTGGTGGGGGTAAGGGTGATGATATACCCGCCCACACGGTTCTCGGAATCCCGCCACGGGCGTATGGCCCATTTCACAATCTCTTCTCGCCCACCAAGGGTAAGCGTTGCTTCGTCATCGCCCACCCGTTGGCCGGTGCGCAACTGCTGCGAAAGCTGGGGAAGGTGCGGGGGGAAGTTGGGCACAACCTCGGGGTGAAGTTTGCCCACCAGCGAGGTTTGGGGGTTCAGGTGGAAAAACTCCGGCCAGCTGTGGGCCACGTACAGGTAACGCCAGTTCAGGTCGGTAATGGCAATGGGGCGCAGGCTTTGCTCCACCATGGCGCGCAACATGCCTTCCGCCGTGGCGGCGGTGCTGCCAAGGCTGGCACTGCCCGTAACTTCGCGGGCCAGCAGGGCCACATCGCCCCCGCCCAAGGGCCATGCCCAGGCGCGGAGGTGAATGGCATCGTTGGCCAGCCGCATATCTCCGTGCCATGGGCGGGGCTTGGCGTTGGCCAGCAGGTTGGCCACGGGGGTACCTGCAAAACCGGGCCACATATCGGCGGCAGCGCGGCCTTCCAAACTTTCCAGCGTGGGGCTAAAGCGTTGGGCGGCAGCCATGGCGGCAGCGTTCCATCGGCGGATGCGCCCGTCTTTTCCCAGCACTAGCCACCATTCGCCCGCGTGCTCAAAGGCGGTATCCAGCGCCAACAGGTGGGCTTGGTGGGTGTCGGTGGCGCCGTCCCGCTCGCGGGTGAGGGTTTCGGTCAGGGTTTCCAACCCATGAATGCGGTGGATGAACGCGCCAATCTCTTCGTTTGCATAATGGTTGTAAACCAAGCGCGTGGCCAAGGCCCCCGCAAGGGCCACAAAGGCCAAGGGCCACACCTTTACCAGCAAGGTGGCCGCGTACAAAGCCCATAAAGGGAGTTGCTGGTACCAAACACGTGGCAGCGGGTGGCTGGCCCAAAACCAGGTTTGGATGTCGGTGGGGGCAGCGGGGGGAAAGCTCATCCACACCTGTGCCACCACGGCCATGGCCAGCAGGGTGAGAAGGGTGCCGCAAGCTATAACAAAAGCAAGGAGAATACGGGTTTGCATAGGGTTGCCTTACACGGTTGTTTGGCTGCATAGTAACCTCAAACCGAACGAAAGACGCGCAGATGGGCTTGTACAAGGTGTTTATGCTGGTGGTGCTGTTGCTGGCGGGCCGCGTTGTTGCCCAAGAGAGCTTGGGCCAAACCGAGTGGGCCACCACCGACACCGTGCACAGCCAGCTTACCGCCCAGCATAAAGTGGTGCAAGCTGGAACCAGCACCCGCGTGGCGTGGGAAATTAAGCTGGACGACCACTGGCACGTGTACTGGAGCAACCCCGGCGACAGCGGCATACCCCCTATGATGACGGTGAACGGAACCAAGGTGGCCATCAACGCGTGGCCAACGCCCAAGGTAATTAACATCCCCCCCATTACCAACTACGGGTACGAGGAGAAAGTTGTGCTTTTGGCCGATGTGGCCATACCTGCCAATACCCCCCAAGGTAACATGAATCTGCCCGTGAAGCTGGAGTATCTGTACTGCAAAGACGTGTGCATGCCAGGGCGTGTGGAAACAAACCTGCCCTTGGACGTTGGCACAACACCCGTACTCAACCCTGATTATGAGCCGTTGGAAGCGTGGAGCACGGCCCATACCCCCCAACAGCTGGAAGGTGTGACGGTATGGCGGGAAGGAGCGGATACCCTGCTGGCCGCCAGCAACCTGCCTGCGGGGGCGTTGCGGTTTATCCCCGCTGTGGAAGGCTGGATGGACGATGGTGCTGCGCAAGAGCAAACCGTGGTGAACGGTAAACCTGTATTGCGCCTGAAGCCCGATGCCTACGCCAGCGGTCAACCGCCAGCCGAGGTGGAAGGTTTGGTACTGGTAGACGATGGTACGGGCTATGCGCTGAAAGCGTCCGTGACGGTGGCGCCTGCCACGGCAGCGGGAGGGGAAGGGGTTACGGTTACCTTATCGGCCTTGCCCGTGGCCATGGCGCTGGCTTTTTTGGCGGGGTTGATGCTGAACCTGATGCCGTGCGTGTTGCCCGTGATTGCTTTGAAGATATTTGGCCTTGTGCGTACCCAAAGTTACATGGAGCGCCTAACCCACACCGTGGCCTACACGGGTGGTGTGCTGGCCACGCTGATGGGTATGGCCAGCGTGGTGGCCGTGCTGCAAAACGGTGGTACGCAGCTGGGGTGGGGCTTTCAGTTGCAAAGCCCGTTGTTTGTAGCCGCGTTGGTAGCCTTGTTGGTGGCGTTGGCCCTTAACTTTTGGGGCGTGTTCACGCTGGGCGAAAGCCTAAGCCGCCTGGGCACCACCAAAACCCACGAAAGTTACGGCGAAGCTTTTTTAACCGGCATGTTGGCCGTGATTGTAGCTACACCTTGCACCGTGCCCTTTATGGGCGGAGCCATGGCCTATGCTTTGGGGCAACCGATATCCGGTAGCTTGCCCGTGTTTGCCTCCATGGGGGTGGGGATGGCAGCGCCGTTGCTGGCGGTGGCGGTGTTCCCCCCCTTGGGCCGCTTGTTGCCCAAACCGGGCGCGTGGATGGCTACGTTTAAAAGCCTGTTAGGCTGGCCCATGCTGGCCACGGCCTTGTGGCTGGCGTGGGTGTTTGGCAACCAAACCAGCACGGCCATGTTGGCGGTGCTGTTGGCGGTGGTGATGCTGCTGGCCCTGGGCCTATGGCTGGTGGGCAACCGGTTTGCCCGCCTAGGCTGGTTGGTGGTGGCAGCCAGCGTGCTGGTGGGGGGATGGGTGTTGCAGCCTACCCCCGATGCCACACACGCATGGAAAGTGTGGAGCAAAGCCGATGAAACTGCCGCCCGCGCGTTAGGCCCCGTGTTGGTGGATTTTACGGCGGATTGGTGCATCACCTGCAAAGTAACCGAAGCCACGGTGCTGAACCGCCCTGCCACTCAAGCGTTGTTTGCCAAACACAACGTAACCCTGTTGCAAGCCGATTGGACGCGCTACGACGCCGCCATTACGGCCGAGCTGGCCTCCCATGGCCGTCGTGGGGTGCCGTTATATCTGCTGTACCGCCAAGGCGAGGAGCAACCGTTGGTGTTACCCCAACTGTTGACGTACGGGATGCTGGAGGAAGCGCTGGCGCGAGCACCCACCCCGCGCTAACCCCGTGGGCGGCGGCCCAGCCGCCATGCACTTCCACCACGCCGGTCACGTCGGGGGGCGAGGCGATGATGGTTTCGTCAAACGGTGTGGCGTTGGCATGGATACCCGCCACCACGTTTCCGCGCATAAACAGCATATCCAGCGGCAAGGGCGTGTTGCGCATCCACATATATAAAGTCTGGGGCTCGGTCAGTTCGGGGTACTCAAACACCATGGCGCAATTGGGGCACAGGTTGGTGCGTCCCATCAGGCCCTGTTGGCGTGCGGCTTCGGTGGCCACTACCTCGGCCTCCAGCACGGTGCTAAAGGTTCCTTGGGGGTTGGTAAGGGTGTAAGGCGCGGCATGGGCCAAGGTTGGCAGCAAGGCCAGGGCCAACATGTATTTCATCGTGGAGAGCTCTCCACACGGGGTTTGGGCTTGGGCGCATCGCCGCCGCGGAATATATCTTTCAGCAATCCAGGAGTAAGTACCGAAAGCGGGCGCACGTCGATTTTAGGGTCGGAGGCGTTGCCCTTCATTTTAAAATCGGCCACCACCAAGCCGTCTTGGCTGCCCGTCAGCAAGGTGCCCAGCAGGGGGATTTTGCTCACAATCCGGTTCATGGGGATGGCAGGGGTTAGGCTGCCATACATATCCATGCTTTCCACGTTGCGGTAATACACGCCGTCCAACCGCAGGCTGAGGGCGGGGCCATCCATAATCATTTTATCCAAATACACCGCTGGGCCTTCCAGCCGTACGGGGATGATGGCTTTATCAAACAGCAAGGTATCGGTGCCCGAGAACAATTGCTGGAGCGACAGCAAGCCCAATAGCTTGGCCAGCAAGGGCGGGTTGTCCAACTCAAACTTCCGCAAGGTTAAAACGCCACCCGCCACGGTGGGGGTATCGTAGGTAAGCTCGCCTTCCAAAATGCCGTTTTTTAGCAGGCTGTAAACATCGGTAATGGCCAGAAGCGTGCCCAGGTTGGCAATGTTAAATCGCAGCTTGCGGCGGCCCGTTTGGCCGGGCAGGGGGATTTCTTCCACTCGCACGGTGCTGCCCTCGGCCAGCGCAGTAATATCGCCTAGCTCCCACACGTTGCTGCGGCGTTGCACGTTGGCTTTCACTTGGGTGAGAAGGCCTTTGGGCAAATACATGGTGCCCACGTTCAGGCGGGCGGCCATGTCGGGTTGGGGGGTGCCGTCGGGCTTGGGCGTTTCCAGCGCGGTAAAGTCAAAGGCATTGCCCGCCAGTTCCAGCGTGCGACCATCCCAGGTGAGTTTGCCATCGGTGCGGCCCAGCTTGAAGGTATCCAGAGCTACGCGGGTATCGGCAAAGTTGTTGGGGATATATGTTAAATTACCGTTCACATTCACACCCGTGCCATTCAGCCTCAACGTGCCAAACGAGGCTTTCGTAAGCTCTCCTTTGGTGGTGTTCACGCTCCCCTTGGCCGCAAGGGTAAGGGCTTGGCCTGTGGGTTTGGTCCAGTTGAGCATGGGCACGTTGATGCCCGCCTCCCGCCCGTTGGCGGTGAGGTCTATCTCCATCGTGTCGCCCCGTTCGGTGAGCGTGGCATCGGCGGCAAGGGTGCCTGTAAGGGTGATATCCGACCCCTTCATGAAGTTGGTCGTAAGCCAGTTTGCAGGCACGCGGCCCACGGCTTTTAAACTCATGGCCTTGGTGCCGGCGGGGCGCCAGGCATCTTGCCAGCTCAGTTTCATGGGTTCGCCGTTCAGGGTGCCGTCGCCTTGGAAGGCCATGGTGTTGCCTTCCAGCGCAAAGGTGGCTTTGGAAGCAAAAAAGCTGGTGTTGGTTAGGTTGTCAAAGCGGGAGAGGGTGGCGTTGGCAAGCTGGGTTTTGGCGGTAATGGTGGCATCATCCAGCGTGGTGGGTTTGCCGCGTTTCAGCGGCAACACAACCCGCAAGGTGGTTGCGTGGCTGCCATCGGCGGTCAGGGGGATGGGTTTTTCAATTTTACCCACTTCGCGCACCATGTCGTCCAGCGGGCCTGCAAGATTGGCCCGCACATCAATCACGGTATCCACGCTGGGAGAAAACAATTCGGTAATGGCCACCGCCACATCCGTGGCGTTTTGGGCCGAAGATGTGGCCGTGGGAGCCTTGATAGAAAGGGTCTCTCCCGCCAGCACAAACGTGCCACCATCTGTAAGGGTTGCGGCGGGGAGGTTATCCAAATACTTCACACGCCCACCCGGCACAATGCCCGCAGTTACGGTAACGCCGCAAGCATCGCCACAGGCGGGGAAATCGCTGGGGCTACCGTTATAATGCACCACAAGATTGGTGAACTTACCTTCTAAAATGTTGGGCTTCATCCACGCCAAGGTTTTGGCGAAGGCTTTGTCTTTGTCGGGCGCCAGTTCGTACAGGTCTTTCACGTTGCCGCCCACGCTTTGAAAGGTTAGGTCCATGAGCAATCTGCTGGAAACGTTCGGCATCGCCTCGGTCGGGCTGGTGGTTATCAGCGCGTTGGCGGGGGAGGCGGATGGCTCCACCTCGCTTTCCGGTGGCACGGGCGCCAGTGTGGCAAGCCCTTTGATAACCCCGCGTCCTTTCAGCACAACCTTGTTCCGCGTGGTTGCTTCCAAGTTGGAAATGGTCATGACATCGGTGGGGGTAGGCTGGTAGGTGGCGGTTACGTTAAACTGGGGGAACATCAGCGGCGCGCTATATCCTTTGGGCAGCTTCATGGCCACATCGGTCAGGTTCAGGGTAACCCACGGTTGGCCCAGCTTGTTGCCTTCGGTCAGCAGCACGCCCAGCTCCACCCGCCCTTTGGCTTTGAACATGCTTTGGATTTGCGGGGGAAAGTAATCGGCCACCATACCCACGTCGCTTTTGTCAAAACGGGCGCGCAAGGTGGCGTTTTCGGCCCCTTGGGCGTGGTCAAACACGGCCATAACGGGCATGGTGGGCAAGGCTTTGCCGCCATACAGGCGGCGCAAGGTAGCGGTCAGGCTGGAACGCTCGCCGTCGTCGGTGCGTTGAAAGCCCATGCTGCCTTCTTCCATGGCCCATTCGGCCTGTTGCACGTCGTCGCGCAACAGCAAGGTTACATCCGTGGCCTCGGCTTTTTCCAAGGCGCCCCAACGGAGGGTAATATCCAACCCGTTCAACCATTCTACAAAGCCGCCCAGGTTAGGGCCTTCGGCGTTGGATTGGTTATCGGTAAGGTTCAATCCTGCCAGTTGGATGCCGTCCGGCGTGCGGATAAGCCGGAACGTCACCCCGTCTGCCAACAAGTGCTTGGGGGCGGGGATGCCCGCAAACAGGCGGCGGCGGGCAAGGTCCAGCGCAATACGGTTCACCACAATCGCCAAGGTGCCGTCGGCGCCGTACACCCGCAGGTCTTCCGCCCGCAGCACAATGGTGCCGTTGTCGTAGTAGGTATCCATGTGCCCCGTGGTAACGTGCAGGCCCATACCCGCCAAATATCCCTGGGCCTTGGGGATGAGCGGCGTAAGGTTCAGCGGGTTATCCTTAGGGTAATAGGTGGAAAAGGTGATAATCGCCGCCGCCAAAGCCGCCAGCACAAAAAACGCCACCACCAGCAGCACACCGCCAATCCAACCGAAGGTTTTGGTGGTGGGATGGGCCCAAAAGCGATTCATACCTTTCCTTATAGAAGCAGCGGGGCGTGGGGCCAAGTAAAATAACCCTTAAAACCCACCTCCCTGCGGCGGGGGGGATACGGTTGTGGAGTGAAAGAAAGTTGGTTAGGGTGCGCGCATGAAACAACAACGCCCCACAACCGCCGCTGCCGTATCGTTTAAAAAACTGGCCTTTCAAGGCGAACCTGGCGCCTACGCCCACGTGGCGGCCAGCCGCGTGGCCCCTAAGGCCCAGTTGATGAACTACCCAACCTTTGCCGCAGCGTTTGCGGCGGCGGAAGAGGGCGAGGTGGATGCCGCGGTCATCCCCATCGATAACTCCAGCATGGGTCGCATTGCGGATATTCATGCCCTATTGCCCGCCAGCAAATTGCATATTGTGGCGGAGCTGCATGTGCCGATTCACCACCACCTGTTGGCCGTGAAGGGCGCAACCCTGAAGACGGTGCGCGAGGTATATTCCCAACTGCCAGCGTTGGTGCAGTGTGATGCCACCCTGAAGCGTATGGGTTACAAGCAGGTGCCTGCGTACGATACGGCGGGCTCCGCCAAAATGGTGGCAGAATGGGCCGACCCTGCCAAAGCCGCTCTGGCCAGCAGCAAAGCGGGCGAGATTTACGGCCTTCAAACCCTCAAATCCCCCATGAACGACCACCCCCACAACACCACGCGGTTTGTGGTGTTGGCCCGCAAGGCCGTGGTGCCCAAACCCACGGTAGCCTGCAAAACCAGCATTCTGTTCCGCACGCGCAGCATCCCCGCCGCCCTGTACAAAGCTTTAGGCGGATTTGCCACCAACGGCATCAACCTTACCAAGATTGAGAGCTACCTGCTGGAAGGCAAGTTCCATCACGCCCAGTTTTACATTGAGGCGGAAGGTCACACGGCCAGCCCCGCCATGAAGCAGGCGTTGGAAGAGCTTAACTTTTATGCATCGTGGGTGCGGATTGTGGGGTGCTATGCATCCCAACCTGATGCCGCGTAAATGTTTTATGAAAATGTTGCACAAACACCCTTGCAATGTGGTTTATGGGCCCCATAACGGCTTCATGAGTTGACGGGAGGTATCCCTTCACGTAACACTGTAAGGCATGAAACAGAAAGCACGACCCATGTACGACAAACTCTTTGCCAGCATCAACCTGCCCGTGAAGCCTGCCATGGCCGTAACTGGCGCTACCATTGCCGTGATTGACGAACCCGCCGACGAAGAAACGGCCGAAAGCTTTTTTGGTGGTTACGCCGAAAACAGCCTGCTGGACGATATGGGTGTGGAAATTGCCAGCGCCGATGTGGTGCAAACGGTTGCCCGCAAGCAGTAAGTAACATTTGATGCAAAAACCCGCCGCGTGCGGGTTTTTGCTTGCCTTGGGGGTGGCTTTGCCCTTAGCATCGGGCCATGTTGCTAACCACCACCCCTTACGTTGAAGGCTACCGCATCCGCAAATACGGCCCCCTTGTGGCCACCGAGGCGGTGATGGGTACCAATATTTTTCGCGATTTTTTTGCCAAAGTGCGCGACGTGGTGGGGGGGCGCAGTGGCACCTTCCAAAGCAGTTTGGCCGATGCCCGCGAGCTGATTTTGCGCGAACTGCAAGAGCAAGCCGAAGCTGCCGGCTGCAACGCCGTGATTGGCATCGATATTGATTATGGCGAAATATCCGGCAGCGGCAAAACCATGTTGATGGTGGCGGCGCAGGGCACGGCCGTGTTTATCGAGCCCGCATAAACCTTTTGCGCCCCACATAAAAAGAGGGTACAACACCCCCCATGGCCACCTCTAAAAAGCAACCTCCCGTTCTCCCCAAAACCCGTACCACAGGGCCCAAAGCCAATGCCAAACATGGCCTGCTGTGGCGCACCTTTGTGGTGCTGGTGTGGTTGGGTGTGGTGGGCATGTTGGTAGGGGCGATTGGTGCGGTGGGGGTTGTTACGTATTACTCCAGCCAACTCCCCGATTTTAGGCAACTTACGGAATATAAACCGTTTTTAATTACCAAGGTGTACGACAGGCACGGCGACGTGATTGCCGAATTTGCCAAAGAGCGAAGGATTTGGACACCCGTGGCCGAAATGCCCAAGTTGCTCATCAACGCCTACTTGGCGGCAGAAGATACCCATTTTTATGAGCATGCAGGCTATGATATTAAAGCGATTCTACGCGCGACACTTAGCAACGCCATGACCGACCGCAAGCAAGGCGCCAGCACCATTACCCAACAGGTGGCTAAAACGTTTTTATTGAGTGCGGAGCGTACATATACACGTAAAATCAAAGAGTTGATTTTAAGCTGGCGCATTGAAAAGGCCTACGGTAAAGACGAAATTTTGGAAATGTACCTGAACCGTATTTATTTGGGCAATGGCAGTTATGGCGTGGCGGCGGCTGCTCAAACGTATTTCAGCAAAACGCTGGATGAACTGACCTTGCCCGAAGCCGCCATGCTGGCGGGGATGCCTCAGGCGCCCACACGGTACAACCCCATCCGTAACCCCGAGGCTGCCACCAAGCGCCGCAATATTATTTTGGGCCGCATGGAGGCCGAAAACTTTATTACCGCCGAGCAGGCAAGCCAAGCCAAAGCGGCGGATTTGGGACTGAACCCCAACCCGTTGAAAGGGGGAGACGACGCCCCGCACTTCAGCGAGTACATCCGCCGGATGATAGAACAGCAGTACGGCACGGCAGCCTTGTACGAAGAAGGCATGACCGTTTACACCACGTTGGATTTGGCGATGCAGCGCAAAGCCGAAGAAGCCGTGTACGAAGGCTTGCGGGCGTACGATAGGCGCCACGGCTGGCGCGGCCCCTTGGCCCGTTTGGCCAGCATGACGGATTGGGAAGAGCAGGTACAAGCCTTGGCCGACCAATACAAAGCCAGCAGCAAAATTGGCGAGCCTGCCGTGGTGTTGGCCGTGAAGGGCGATAAAGCCACCGTAGGCCTGTACGATGCCCAGAAGGTGGATGTGCCCGCCAGCAGCGCCAAATGGACAGGCCGTGGCCTGAAAAGCCTGTTGAAGGTGGGCGATGTGGTGATGGTGAAACCTTTGGGCAAAGGGAAGGGGTATGCGTTGGAGCAGCTACCCGCCGTGCAAGGGGCGTTGACGGCGGTGGATGTGCGCACGGGCGAAGTGCTGGCCATGGTGGGCGGCTTGGGCGAGGGGGTTGGCTTTAACCGGGCCATCCAAGCCAAACGCCAAGTGGGCAGCAGCTTTAAGCCCTTTGTATATGCCGCAGCGTTGGAAAAAAACTACACCCCCGCCACCATCGTGATGGATGCGCCCTTGGTGTTCCGCACCGGCAACAAAGAATGGAAGCCCCAAAACTACGACGAAAAAGTGGATGGCCCAACGCCGCTGCGCAAAGGGTTGGAAAAAAGTAAAAACCTGATGACTATTCAACTGGCGCAAGACGTTGGTTTGCGTAGCGTGGCGGATGTGGTGCGGCGCTTGGGCGTGGCGGATAAAATTAACATTACCGACCTGACCGTGGCCCTGGGGAGCGTGAACCTGAGCCTGCTGGATATCACCTCGGCGTATGCCGTATTCCCCCGTGGAGGGTTGTATGTGCCGCCCAGTTTTGTATCGCGCATTCAGGATAACCACGGCACCACGGTATACCGTGGCCACCCGGCGTGCGAAGGCTGCACCAGCCAGTTGGGTGGCACGCCGGATACCGTGCCGACGCCTCCGCCCATACCCGCCACGCAAGCCGTAAGCCCCTTTGTGGCGTACCAAATGACCAGCATGTTGGAAGGAGTTATCCAACGCGGTACAGGTTACGGCGCCAAAAAACTGGGCCTGCCTTTGGGGGGTAAAACAGGCACCACCAACGATTACATTGACGCGTGGTTTGTCGGGTTTTCGCCCAGCATGGCCGTGGGTGTGTGGGTGGGTTTTGATACCCCCAAAACCTTGGGCCATGCTGAAACCGGTGCCAAGGCAGCCTTGCCGATTTGGCAAGATTTTGTAGGCAGTGCCTTGCAAGATAGCCGCGGCGAAGACTTTGCCGTACCCGAAGGCATTGAGTTTGTGAGGATAGATGCCGACAGCGGTTTGCTGCCCGGCCCGCCCACCACGCGCACCATCACCGAGGCCTTTGCCCCCGGCACGGCCCCCACCGAAGTAACCCAGCCCAGCTTTTTTGATGACACCACCACGGTGCCTGAAGATGGTAGCAGCGGCAGCAGCGGCGGGTTCAACCCGTTTGGAATCTTTTAAAACAGGAATACGCCCATGGTTGTGATTGCCACCTTTTACCATTTTGCCGCCATGCCGGATGCCGCCAAGGTGCAGCCCGTGTGGAAAGCGTTTTTGCTGGAGCAAGGTGTGACGGGAACCATTTTGGTCACGCCGGAAGGCATCAACGCCACCATTGCCGGCCCCCGTGCGGGGGTGGATGCCGTGCTGGCCATGATACGGGCCGATGCGCGCTTTACCCCCATGACGCACAAAGAAAGCTTTGCGGAGGCAAGCCCGTTCCCCCGCACCAAGGTGAAGTTGAAGAAGGAAACGATTCCGCTGGGCGTGACGGTCGACCCCACCAACCCCGGAACCTATGTGAAGCCCACCGAGTGGAATGCCCTTATCTCCCGCCCCGACGTGATTTTGGTGGATACCCGCAACGCGTACGAAACCAAGGTAGGCATTTTCAAAGGCGCGAAGGACCCTTCCACCCGTACGTTCAAAGAGCTTCCGGCGTGGGTTGCGGCCAACATTCCCGACAAGAAAACCCCTGTGGCCATGTACTGCACGGGCGGCATCCGCTGCGAAAAAAGCACTGCCTACATGAAGCAGCAAGGCTACGAGAATGTGTATCACTTGGAAGGCGGTATTTTGAAATATCTGGAAGACGTGCCCGAAGCCGACACGATGTGGGAGGGCGCCTGTTACGTGTTTGACCACCGCGTGGCCGTGAAGCACGACCTGACCCCCGCGTTGGAACTTCAGGTTTGCCCAAGCTGCAACATGCCGGTGACGGCGGGGGATATGCGGCGGGGGCATATGCAGTGTTGTGGAGGGATTAAATGAATCGCGTGAGGATTGCAAAAGGCACGACGATTGATCAAATCCGGCATGTTTTTGGCGGTACAATTCCAGAATGGCACCCTGATGAATTTATCCAATCACGATTAAGAAGTGGATATGTATTTGTTGCATTAGATGAAAATGATCACCCGATTGGATTTCTAATATACTCAATCTGGTGGGGAAATTGCCCTTTTATTGAATTAATCAAAGTAGTTGAGGATATGAGGGGTATGGGAATAGGTTCTCAATTATTGGATGTGGCAAAAGCAGAAATTAAGGCAAAAGGTTTTGAGATGTTAATTGCATCCAGTGAAATGACAAACATGTTAGGACAAAAATTTCACGAAAAGTTAGGTTTTAAGAAGCTTAACTCACTTGTACTTCCACATGGCGAAGAACAGTTTTTTGGGATTAATTTGTAACGCGCCCGAAAGGATGACCCATAATCTTTTGTGGCTTCGCCGTTTGAATGGGTTGTTTCTTTCGGGCGATAAAGCTAAAAACATACCCCCTGACGGGGGCATCTTTTAAGCTTTATGGCGCGCCCGAAAGGATTCGAACCTCTGACCTTCGGTTCCGTAGACCGACGCTCTATCCAGCTGAGCTACGGGCGCGTTAAGGGGTAAATAGCGGCGGATGGGGGGTACGTCAAGGGCTAAGTGGGGTGACTTTGCGGTTATTTCGGGCTAACATGCCCCCATGACACACCTTTTTCAGCACGAAGCCGCCCATATAGCCTCGGCCGCCCGCACACCGTGGGTGCCCGCCCTGTGGCTGGCGTTGCTGGCGTGGGCGGCGTGGCAGCTTACAGGTACGGCACGGGTGGAGGCGGGGGTGTTTGCTTTGCTGCTGGTGTTGGTGGTGGCGGTGGATGTGGCGACGTTTACCATCCCCAACATGCTCACCTTGGCGCTGGCCGTGCTTGGGGTTGTAGTGGCAGGGCCTGCGTGGGATATGGCCTTGTTGGGCGTGGCCGTAGGGTATGGCGTGTTTATGGCGGTTTCTGTGGTGGGCCGCTGGGCCATGGGTCGCACGGCCTTGGGGCAGGGGGATGTGAAGCTGTTTGGCGCCTTGGGCGCGTGGGTGGGGCCCTTGGGCTTGCCCTTGGTGGCGTTGGTGGGCAGTTGGGCGGCGCTGATATATATTTTAGCCTTGCGACACCCCAAAGGCGCAAAACTGCCGTTTGGGCCGTTTTTGGCGGCAGGGGGGTGGGTGGTGTACCTGTACCAAGGGCCGTTGTGGGATGCGTTGGCCAAGGTGAGTGCTTATGCGCAGCCCTTCTAACCTGTTTACGCCCCCGGTGATGGCGGTGGTGCAAGCCTTGCTACCCGCCCCAACTAAGGCCGTGGGGGGTAGTGTGCGCTGCCTGCTGCTGGGGCACCCCATGGCGCAGGTGGATGTGGACCTGGCCACCGAAGCCTTACCCGACGAGATTGAACAACGCTTGCGGCGGGCGAAAATCCCGTTTGATGCCCAAGGCAAACGCTGGGGGAGTTTTACGGCCAAGCCCGCCCCGGGGGTGGAGGTGGATATCACCAGCCTGCGGGCGGATAGCTACCTGCCCGGCAGCCGTTACCCCAACGTGAATTTTGGCGTGGGGTGGGAGGCCGATGCGGCGCGGCGGGATTTTACCATCGGGGCCATCTACATGGCGCCAGACGGTACGTTGACCGACCCTTTGGGGGGCGAAGCCGACCTGAAGGCGGGGTTGGTGAGGTTTATCGGCGACCCCGCCCAGCGCCTGCGGGAAGACCCGTTGCGGTTGTTACGGTTTTACCGGTTTTGCGGACAATACGGCTTGGCGGGTATCACGGAAGACCTGAAACCCGTGCTGGCCCAAGCCGCCCCCGCCTTGGCAACCTTAAGCGCTGCCCGTAAAGCGGACGAGTTTGCCAAACTGGCCAAAACCCCCCACGCGGTCAGCGTTTCCACCGCCATGGAGGCGTTGGGCGTTGCCGTACCTGTCAGCGGGGGTTGAAAACGGGTTTTGGGGGCCTATATAAGGGGGTATGAAACAGCAACCTGATATCTGCTTTGTAAAACGCAAGAATGGCGAAAAACATATTGATTTTTATAAAGCTAAAATGCCTGGTGAAGATGCTGATAGGGTCGCAAGTATTCTTTTAGATAAAGATGGATTACTGGTTTGGGCCAATTTGGAAAATGGTGGGGCACGAAATGTCCAAGAGTTTGTGGAGTGGGAAATAGATTCACAAACACAAGAAGATTTAAAAGAGTTGATGGTGTATGTTCAAAGTACTGGAAAGAAACCTTTAAAATATGGGCAAACTGAAGTGCTGGATGTAAGAGGTTTTAACCCAAGTACCAAGGAATTTCTGATTGCGGGCATTTTCAACGCATATCAAGTTAAAATGCAGACAATGGCAGACGAACAGGCCTATCCAGATTACGCCTCCCCACTTTAGCTTGACGCCCGTCAAAGCGCCCGTTACCCTACGGTATGATTCCTAAGCTTTTCATGATTTTGCTGATGTTGGTGCTGGGCGCCATGGCGTTTTCGCATTTGGATTTTACCAGCGGGAAACTGGCCAGCATTGCTCCTGCGGCGGGGCCTGTTCAGGTGGATACTGCTCAGGCCGATGCCGCGCCCGTACCTGGAGGTGCCTTTGCGGTGATGGACACGGATGGGAAGGTGGTTACCGAGAAAGATTTGGTGGGAGATAAGTATCACCTTGTATTTTTTGGCTTTGCCAACTGTGCGGAAGCCTGCCCCGCCATGTTGGGCGCCATGGATTGGGTGATGAACAACCTGCCGCCCGCAACCCAAGCCAAAGTTCAGTTTGTGTTTGTGAGCGTGGATAGCTTGCGGGATACCGCCCCCAAACTGGCCGAGTTTGTGCACGGGTTTAACCCTACCTTTAAGGCTTGGCGCGGCACTCCCGAGCAGATTGAGCGCATGACCCGCGCCTACATGGCCACCGCCGTGCTGCCCGAAGGCGCCACGGTGAGCGATACGGCTTGGCAGGCCAGCCATTCTACCTTGCTGTACCTGATGGGCCCCGATGGCCGCTACGTAACCCACCTGCGCAACAGCGACAGCGCCACCGACATACGGGATAAACTGGCGGAGTTGGTGAAGTAACAAGCGCGTTGGCTTGACTTTGCGCCATATTCAGCAATAGTGCGCGGGTAACGAAAGCATACGCCATGGACCAAGCCAACCTGATACCAGCCTTGATGGGGTATTTGCCCATTGTGTTGATTTTCGCCGTGTTTTACGTGCTTATTTTGCGCCCTCAAAGCCTGGCGGCCAAGGCCCATGCGGCGTTGGTAGTGGGGTTGAAACGTGGTGACACCGTACTGATGGCCAGCGGCCTGATGGCCAAAGTGGAGAAGGTGGAGGGTACGGCCATGGTGCTGCGCATCAACGCCGAAGATACCGTGCTGATGGCCAAAGCGAGCGTGGAGCGCCTGTTGGAAGGTGATGAAACCAAGCTGTTGGATGCCCAGCTTTCGTTGAAACCAAGCACCAAAAAGTAACCGGATATGAACACCCATCTTACATTGTTGAACCGCATGTTGGTGGTTATGGTGCTGGTGTTTGCGGTAGCCTTTACCTTGCCAAACCTGTTGCCGGAACAGATGCGGGAAAAAATACCCGCTTTTTTACCCAAGCATGCCATGACGTTGGGGCTAGATTTGCAAGGCGGCGCCCACCTGACGCTGGAAGTGGCTACTGATGACGTGTTGGTGCATGCCTATGAGAACCTGACCGATGACATCCGCCGTGTGGCGCGGGAAGGGGGGATGGGCTACACAGGGCTGCGGAGCGACGCCACGGGCGCTAAACTGGTGCTGCGTGACCCTTTGCAGCAAACGGCCCTGCAAGCGGCGTTGGGTGCGGGTGTGGTGGTAACGGGTGAGGGCACAACGGGGAACATTGCCGTAACCCTCACCGAAACCGCCCAAACCGAGCTGTTAACACGCGCTATGCAACAAACCCTGCAAGTGTTGCGCAGCCGCGTGGATGAATTTGGTGTGGCCGAGCCGCTGGTGCAGCGCCAAGGTGCCAACCGCGTGATTGTGCAGCTCCCCGGCGCGAAGGATACTGCCCGCGCCAAAGCCAGCATCGGGCGTACGGCCATGCTGACGTTCCATTTGGTGGACGACCAAGCCAACCCCTTGGGCATACTGGCGCCTACCCAGATGAAACTGGAAGAAACCACCACGGATACGGAAGGCAACGTGGTGAACCGTCAACCGTTGATTGTGACCAAACGCCCTGCACTTACAGGCGATATGCTGACCAGCGCTGCTGCCAGCTTTGATCAATACGGAACCCCTGCCGTGGACATTGCGTTTGATCGGCGGGGCACTCAGGTGTTTGCGGATATTTCTACCAAGCATGTAGGCCAGCGGTTTGCCATTGTGCTGGATGGCAAGGTGTACTCGGCGCCCGTGTTTAGGGAACCCATTTTGGGCGGGCGGGCGCAAATTAGCGGTCGCTTCCAAGTGGAAGAAGCCCAGGACTTAGCCGCCATTCTGAACGCGGGAGCCTTGCCTGCCGCCGTGAAGGTGGTGGAAGAGCGCACCGTGGGCCCAACTTTGGGGGCGGACAGTGTGCGGGCCGGGCAGATTGCCATTATGGCGGGCTTGGCGGGTGTATTTGTGTTTATGGGCGTGTTTTACGGGTTATTCGGCTTGTTTGCCGTGGTGGCGCTGGTGGTGAACTTTTTGATTTTGGTGGCGTGCATGACGGCCTTTGGCTTTACCCTCACCCTGCCCGGTATGGCGGGGATTGTACTGACACTGGGGATGGCGGTGGATGCCAATGTGCTGATTTTTGAACGCATCCGGGAAGAAACGGGGTCTGGTAAAAAACCGCTTTCCGCCATTCATGCGGGGTTTGAAGGGGCGTTTTCGGCCATTATGGACAGCAACATCACCACGTTGTTGGCGGCGGCGGTGTGCTTTTTGCTGGGCAGCGGGCCGGTGAAAGGCTTTGCCGTGAGCTTGATTATCGGGTTGTGCGCCAGCATGTTCACGGCCATCACGCTCACCCGTTGGATGCTGCTGGCATGGTACTTCCGCACTCGCCCCACCAAACTTCCTGTTTAAGCAAAGGATACCTCCATGGCCCTGTTCCCTCTCAAACCGTTTGAAAATATTCCGTTCATCAACTTTATGGCGTGGCGGCGGTTTTGGATTTGGAGCAGCGTGGCCTGCGTGTTGGCTACGTTCGTGTTGTTGGCAAAACCGGGGCTGAACTTCGGGATCGATTTTGTGGGCGGCAAACTGGTGCAGGTGCAAACCACCAACCCCGTGCCCGTGGCCAGCGTGCGGCAAGCGGTGGATGATGCGGGATTTGTGGGAGCGAACATTCAGGAATTTGAAAACGGGCGCGAGTTTTTGGTGCGTTTATCCGCCAGCGATGCCAAGGCTGCGGCGGAAGGTAGCGAGAAGATTGTGGTGGATACGTTGGCACCCTTGGGCGGCGGGGCCGAGCTTCGCCGCGTGGAATTTGTAGGCCCCCAAGTGGGTGCCGAGCTGGCGCGAGATGGTGTGCTAGCCCTGCTGGTGAGCATGTTGGGTATTTTGATGTATGTAAGTGCGCGGTTTGAGTTCCGCTATGGGTTGGGCGCTATTTTAGCCTTGCTGCACGATGTGACCCTGACCATCGGCCTGCTGGTGCTGGTGCGGCTGGAGATTAGCCTCACCGTGCTGGCGGCAATCCTCACGCTGATTGGGTACAGCCTGAACGATACGATTGTGGTGTATGATAGGGTGCGTGAAATGCGCGCCAAATACCCCAACAAAACGCTGGTGGAAGTTCTGAACATTTCGGTCAACTCCATGCTGGCCCGCACGTTCATGACCGGTATGACCACGCTGTTTGTGCTAGCCGTGCTGTACCTGTTTGGCGGGCCGGTATTGGAAGGTTTTGCGTTCACCCTGCTGTTTGGGGTGGTTATCGGCACGTATTCCTCTGTGTTTGTGGCCAGCCCGTTGTTGCTGGTGTTGGAGGAGTATTACAAGACTACGGATAAAATCACGAAGGTTTAATTACCGCTCAAGGCGTAACTGTTTGAACAATTCGTTGCGGGCATTATCTCGGCTGCGTTGTGTTTTAGGGTTCTTATGTTTCATGAACGCCTTTTGGGACATGACAACTTTTTCCATGAGGCCTGGGTGGATGTGGGCTACATCGCTCAGCGTGATGTCGTTCTCGGTGAGCGCGCTGAGCATGATGGACAGGTCTTCAGGTGTTACAGCCTCGCCACGGGTTTTTTGTTGGAGCAACACCATCAGGTGTTTACGGCTAATCACTTCGTGGCCATCAACCTGCGAAACGATGGACGAAGGTGTGCTGGCCGAAAGTGTGGAGGCTGATTTGGTGCGATAGGTACGGGTAAGTTGTTCCAAACTGCGGGGATCTATGGCGCGCAGGGTATCCGCTGTAACGGGGGTTTCTGCAACAGGGGAGAGAAGGGTGGTAGCCGTTGAAAGCTTGATGGCCGACCCAGCCGACAGGGTTTGGACAAGCGCCAAAACATGGCGGAAGCTGATGGTATCGTTGTCATCGATGATGGAATGTTTGATGGGCTTCATGGAAAAAATCTCCTTACGGTGTTATGTATATAGCCTATTAGCTTGTAGTGTGCAATAATTGTATTCATAATTTAATAAAGAGGAAGATCTTTGACCTAGAGGCGAGGGCCTTGTACAGTTTGCCGCAACCGATAACCTCATACAAGGAGTCTCCCCATGCCCTACACCGCCCGCACCGAGTTTAAACCTGTTGGATTGGTTGGTATTTCCGACAAGCAGATTGAAGTTCACTGGAAGCTTTACGAGGGTTATGTAACCCAAACTAACACGTTGATTGACCAACTTAAAGCGATGCGCGAGGGCGGGGAAGGGGCCAGCCCGTTGTACGCCGACCGCCGCCGCCGCTGTGCTTTTGAGATGTGCGGCATGTTGGTGCACGATTACTATTTTGCCAACCTGAAGGCGGGCGTGAAGCCCGACGTGGCGAAGGATTTTGCCAAGCTGGTGGCGGGTAAGTTTGGCAGCTTTGATGCCTGGCTGGCCGATTTCAAAGCCTGCGGGGCCACCCGGGGCGTGGGCCATGCCATCTGCTACATGGACCCCATCACCGGCGATGTGAACAACCACTTCATCGAGATGCACAGCGAGGGGCACATGCCGGGCTTCCAGGTGTTGCTCAGCATGGACGTGTGGGAGCACGCGTTTTTGATGGATTACCTGCCCGCCGAGCGCGGCAAGTACATCGACGCCTTTATGGCTAACGTGAACTGGGACGTGGTGGAAGAGCGCACGCAGGCGTGCTTCTCCCGCAAGGCCAGCCCCCGCTTTGTGCTTTAATGCACCAAGTTAAGGCAACGGGGCGGCAACAGGCCGCCTTTTTGCTACCATGATGCAAAAGGATACCCCTATGCGCGCTTTAGCCCTTTCTGTTCTGTTACCTGCCACCTGCCTCCTGCTTCCTGCGGCCTACGCTTTGGATGACCGCTCCATTCAGGTGGAATTGCAACGCTACGACCTGCTGATGGGGAAAATCCAAGACCAAAACACCCAGCTGATGAGCCAGGTGCGCGAGCTGCAACGGCAAAACTACGATTTGGTGAAGCGGTTGGACAAAATGCAAGCCCAAACCCAAAGCACCTACGACCAAATGCAAAAGGTGGAAAACGTGAACGTGCGGAACGTGGAATCCGCCCAAAAGCAACTGAACGAAGCCTTGAATCGCATGGACAACAACACCTACGACTGGGGCGGGAAAACCCGCGATTGCGCCGATTTGGGCGTGAAGCACCAGCAAATCAAAGTAGCCACCAAGCCGGATGGCAGCCGTACCGTGCGGTTTTTGTGCTTTGACGGAAAGGCGATTCACCTCGGCACCGAGGTTTATGCGGTGGGGGCGGAGTAGCTTTTAACAGCTTTAACGGTCTAACGTTTCATAAAACGCCACCACGGCGCTGTGGGTTTTTACGTGGCGGGGTTGGATGGCTTGGGTGAGGTACAGGCCTTCCAAGCTGGTGGCGCGGCTAAGGGCCACGTACAGTTGGCCTTCGGCGAAGGTGCCGCCGTCGGCCAAATCAATCACGCAGCGTTCCAGCGTTTGGCCTTGGGCCTTGTGGATGGTGAGCGCCCATGCCAAGGCTAGAGGAAACTGCACAAATGTGCCCGCCACCGTGGCTACGGGCGTGCCTTCGGCGCCCGCTTGGTAGCGCGTGCTTTCCCACTTTTCCCGCTCCACCTCAAACACGCCGCGGTCGGTGCGCACTTCGATGTTGTCGTCAGTTAATTTCAACACATGGCCCAGCGTGCCGTTCACCCAACGGCCCAGTTTGTCGTTGCGGGTGAACATCACTTTGGCCCCCACTTTCAAGGTGAGTTCGGCGGGAGTGGTGAACTCTTTTCCCGCCAAGTCGCCGGTGGTGTCGGCGTGGTAGGTGCGGGTAGGGGTGTTTAGCTTGGCCAACTCAGTGGCGTTGATGGCATCCACCGTGCTGTTACGGGCGGCCAGAATGACGGCATTTTCGGGCGGAGTGGCCACCACGCGGGCATTCAGCGGCCCTAGCACGCCACTGCCGTTGTTGCCGCTGCGGATGGAATTGAGCAGGTTGATAAACGGGGCATCGGTTTGGCGGAAAATATGCGTAAAGCGCAGGGTGGAAAACGCCCCAAGCTCCCACGCCGGTGTGGCAAAAAAGAACGGGTTGGGGTAGGTGGTGGCAAACACCTCGGCTTCTTCCCGCCGCACCACGGGGGGGAGCTGGCAGAGATCGCCCATCAGCACCAGTTGCACGCCACCAAAGGGTTTTTTGGAAAATTTTCCGTGTTTGCGGAGGAATTTGTCCATGGCATCAAACACGTCGGCCCGCACCATGGAGATTTCGTCGATGATGATGAGTTCCAGGTTTTCAATCACCTTGGGGTAACGGGCTTTGGGCACGGGTTGGCCCACCAACAGCTGGGGCTTGAAGCTGAAAAAGCTGTGGATGGTTTGGCCGCCCACATTCAGCGCCGCCATGCCCGTGGGGGCCAGCACGGCGTACTTGCGTTTGGTGTCATTCAGATTTTTGCGCAGCCATTTTAAAAACGTACTTTTGCCGGTGCCCGCGCTGCCGAGGATGAGCAGATTTTCGCCCTCTTGGATGGTTTTCAGCGCGGTTTGGAATTCCGGCGTCACCTGTATTTTTTGGGTGGTGCTGGCGGGTTGCTCCACCCGTTTGGGTTCCGGCTTGGGCTTGGCGTAGGTGATGGGGGGAGGGGTGGGGTTGGCCTTCAGCGTTGGAATAACTTGGCCCAACTGCACCAGCTTGTAGGCGCAGGCGCGGGGGGTGCGGCGCAGGTTGGCGGCCAAAGGCTCCAGCGCATCGCCAACCTCGTGGGCAATGAGCAATCGGGCGGTATCGTCCTCGTTCCAGTGGGTGCCAAAGGGCAAAATATCGGCACCTTCGGGGTGGGGGGTTTTGTCGTTCATGATGGCGGTGTAGCGGCCGTAATCCAGCAGGTCGAGCAGGTGGGCGCGGCTTTCCACGCTGGTTTTGGTGCGGCCCAGCGTTTCGGCCAGCAGGTGGAAACGGGCCGTAAACGTGCCTTGCATATCCCGCAAACCTGCCGCCAGCGTGGCATCGTCGGCCGCGTTCCAGCGTTTGCCTTGGTTGGCGGGTTTGGGGGTGGTGTCGTCCATAACCCTCTCTAACATATTTCTGACACGGCAATCAAATGGTCTTTTACGCCCTTGCATTGTTTTGGGGCATGGCCCATAAAGCAGGTACGGGCCTGTCCCGGTTTCGACGGAGCTTGAAGGGGTTCCCAAGGAGCATGCGGTGGGGGTTGGATTCCACCTAAAAAAGTCCAGCAGGCACTTAAATGCCAAATCGACTGTAGACAATAGCCTTGCGGCCCGTCGCGCTATGCGCGCCATGCCCATGGCTATGGCTGCCTAACCTAGACTCAGATTGGATTCTGACCTAGGCTAGACGCCCCAAGACCGTTTCCCACAGATTGGCGTGGTGGCGGACCCTTGGATTCATCCCCGCCAATCTAGGTTCCCGTGGTGTCTTCACGCGGGTCGCGCCGAAATTAAGATGGGCAACCACAGGGTGCGGGGTGTCTGGCGCTAACTGTGGAACCACCAGACACTAAGCATGTAGAGCCACACTTCAACGAGGTTCGGACGTGGGTTCGATTCCCACCAGGTCCACCAGTTAGCAATAAAAATATCCCCATAGAAGGGGATATTTTTATTGCTAATGACAGAGAGGTGGGGCCCTTCGGGTCCCACCAGGTCGGACGGGATACCAGATACCAAACCTCATTGAAACACTGTCTATACGGGGAGGGTTACGAAAAACCCCTTGCAGAGAAAAGCCCGATACGGTATTGACGGCCACAGTGGGCAGTTAGCTCAGCGGTAGAGCACAGCATTCACATTGCTGGGGTCGCAGGTTCGAATCCTGCACCGCCCACCAGTTAAGGCTACAGTGCACACCACTGGAGGAATTCCCGAGCGGCCAAAGGGGACTGACTGTAAATCAGTTGGCGTACGCCTTCGAAGGTTCGAATCCTTCTTCCTCCACCATTTTGTTTTATAATATCTTTTCTTGAAAATCCCTCTTCCAAAATTCTCCCTAAAATCTCTCTTTGGGACACTCTTGGGACATTTGCTCCCTAAAATCGTATAAACCCCCTCTACATCTTTTAGGGGGGTGTGGCGTTGCTGTTACCTTACTCCCACCAACTCATCCCACCGCGTGGTATAGGCACGGGAGAGAGATTCCCGCTTCATCCCCCAGCCCTGTTTAGTGCCAAGGCTCCCCAGCCGCACAAAGGCCTTGCCGTAGCGGGTATCGAGATTGTCGAGCGTTTGCATCAGGGCTTGGGTGCGGGCGGTATCGGCCCCGTCCAGCAAGCTGGGTTGGTGCTGGGTGGCAGGGATAAGGTCAAGAAGCAGGATGCCCGCCTTCTTATAGGCAAAGCCCTTGCGGTAAAGGGTGTGGAGCAAGCGGTGGGCGTGCCGTACCAGTTCGGCAGTGTCAGCGGTGGCGTAGGGCAACCCCATGGCTTGGCTTGCACTATATTGAGAGGCCTTGGGCTTGAACCTGTTAGTATGGGCAAACACCAGCAACCCTTGGGCTAACAGATTATCCCCTCTTAGCTTGCCAGCGGCGCGGGTTACATAGGCGGCCACCGCTTCTTCCAGTTCGGCCAAGGTGGTTACTTCCCGCCCGAAGCTCCGCGTGCTTTGGATGCTCTTGCGGGTGGGTTGCACCAGTTCCAGCGGCAAGCAGCTTACCCCCTGCAACTCGCGTACAAGGCGCTCCATCACCACGTTGTACTGTTTCCGCATGGAGGCGGCATCGGCGTTGCGAAGGTCTAGCCCGCTGTTTATCCGCTGTTCTTTTAACTTCTCGGAAAACTGCCGCCCGATGCCCCATAAATCTCCTACGTCCATAGCTCCCAGCGCTGCCTCTTGAGAGGCGTTATCAGACAACAAACAGACACCGCCCAAGGCAGGGTTCTTTTTGGCGGTGCGGTTGGCGGCTTTGGCGAGGGTTTTGGTGGGGGCAAGGCCGATGCTCACAGGGATGCCCGTCCATTGCTTCACCTTGGCCCGTAGCGCCTGCATTGCGCCTGTTAAGTGTTCCAAGGGGATGCCCCGCACATCCAAAAAGGCCTCATCCACGCTATACACCTCCACCGCTGGGGCGGCATCCCGCAGCACACTCATCACCCGCGCACTCATATCCCCGTAAAGCTGATAGTTGGAAGAAAACACCACCACCCCGTTCTGGCGGCAGAGTTTCTCCACTTTGAACATAGGCGCCCCCATCGGTATCCCCAGCGCCTTGGCTTCGTTGCTACGGGCTACCACACACCCATCATTATTCGATAACACCACAATGGGTTTGCCTTCCAGCTTGGGGTTGAAGGCCCTCTCACACGAAGCATAGAAGTTGTTGCAGTCTACCAGCCCATACATCGCCCTACACCTTATGAATCACGTTGCTCACCACACCCCACACCACCAACTCATCCCCCAGCACCTTGGGCGGCTTGCCTTGTTCGCCCTGCAAGGCCCATTGCCCGTTGACCTTTACCAGCCGCCGCACAAACATCTCTCCCGCCACCACCGCTATCACCACGCTCCCCACGGCGGGGGTAAGGCTCTTGTCCACCACCATTAAATCACCTTTAAAGATACCAGCCCCCTGCATGGCATCGGCTTTGGCCCGCACGAAATAGGTGGCGGCGGGGTGCTTCACCAAATAGGCGTTCAAGTCCAAGTAACCCTCTAAAAAGTCATCGGCAGGGCTGGGGAAGCCAGCGGCTACGGAACCATACAAGGGCAGGAGTTGGGGTTGCATGGGTTATTGTTGTATCATTAATCACCCGCGGTCAATCCCCATCTATCTCCTTGACGCTGGGGTTATCCCACTCTAACTTCACAGTTGGAGAGATAACTCTCTGGGGCATCAAAACCTCACAAGATGGCTGGCACCACCAAAAGAGTTGCTGTTTGTGTATTTAGCACATCCTAAGTTGCGCTCTATGCGGCTGGGTGGTGGTGCTATGTCCAAGGCGTAAGCTGAAAAGCCCCACGCCGTATCTTGTACGGTTTTGAACACCCAGCCACCTTTATCGGGTGGCTTTTGTTTGAAACCAACAAAGGATGCACACCATGAAACCCCTCTCTATTGCTGTTCTATTACTGTTATCGGCTTCCGCCGCCCATGCCGAATGGGTGAATGGCTACACTCGCAGCAATGGCACCTACGTTGCCCCACACGCTCGTAGCGCCCCCGATGGCAACCGTTTCAACAACTACTCCACCCAAGGCAACACAAACCCCTACACAGGCCAAGCGGGAACCGTGAACCCTTACAGCGCCAACCAAGGCGATGCAGGAAACGGCTTTGGTGGTAGCGGCTTCAACCAACCCAGCACGCCCCGTGGTTTTGGCGGGTGGAGATAAGCCATGCAGCAAGAAGATTCAGCCTCACGCCCTGAAATGGTGATTGTGTTTGGCTTTTTTACCCTCTGGGGGTTCATCGTTGGGCTGGGGGTGGGGTGGTGGGTTTGGTGTTGACATTGAATACAATGCTCTGGTACACCTGCCATATGGCCAAGATAGCAATCCAAAAATCCACTGGTGTTCCTGTGCATGCCCGTGACGCCTCCACAACAGCGTTAGAAAGAGGTTTAAACAGCCCTTTTGACTTTGCCTGTATGGAGTGCGGGGTAACATTGCGCTGCACGCATTACGCCAAACCGTTTTCGGATAAAGACCATGTGTATTTCGGTGTCTATGGTGACGCCTACAAGCATGAACCTTACTGCAATTCAGCATATGGCTCGGAGTCAAATGGAAACACGCATAGCCATGAAGAGTGGGAACAAGATGATGTCGAGGTTGTCTCTCCCCGTGTCATGCAATTTGAACCCCAAACAAGAAATTTCCCAGAGACTGACATTTCATCCCGCGAGGTTCGTTTAACAGGGCAACAAAAATCCAGAGAAACCCTCACCGATTTGATATGGAGAAACGGAACAAGTCTTTCCGCCCTCCGCAAAGCCAATGCCTATCAATTTAGAATTAGCGGCCAGATTTTCTCTATGGCTCAAATCTTTAATTCACCAACAACAACTCTCATGAATGGTGTTGATGGTAAATCCTTTAATGGCGGTGTAGCATTTGGCTTAGCTCGGATATATAGCAAACCTGCGCCATCTGACCGAGTATCCATCAACTTTATGGAACGGTTTAATCATGACGGAAATCTCATCCCTGTTATGGGCAAACTAGACCTTGATACATTACACCTTAACGACCCTATGAGGCACTGGATAAGAGATGGAATCCAACAAGGTGGGTTGTATGATATAGCCATTAAATGGCGCGAATCAGCTTTGGAGCGTGCCAAGAGAGACGGAGGAAGATGGGAGTTTATGAAGGAATCGCCTCAGCTTTGGTTTACGGACATTGAGAAGATAGCTATCAAAGCAAGTTCTGGTAACGGTCGCTAAACCTCATCCGTAATCAACTCCCTCCACACCCTCCAAATCTCTAAGTTTTCTAACGAATACCTCCCATGGATGAGGTTGGCCTTGCTAATCGCCTCCCTCCCAGCCTCGGTTTTAGGCCCCGTAGCCTTCCCCCCATGCAACCGACAACAGCCATTCCGCATGGCAGGTTGACGGCATAGTAGGCGGGTACGTTTGCAGCGGCACTTGCACTTGGGCAGGGTATGAATGGGAACGGACATGGGGTTATTCCTCGGTTTTGGGTTTACTGCCCCCACACCCCGCCACCGCCCCCACCACGGCTTGGCCGCCAGCTTGCACCTCCACCTTCTCCACCACCACACGCTGGGTGCTTATCCCCGCTTGCCGCATTTGGCGTAGCAAGTCCATTTGCCGCAGCAACACGTTTTGAGCTTTGTGGGCACGGTTGGTGTAATACCCCGCCACCTCCAAAGTGTTATCATCCAACGAGCGTGCCAGCATCCGCATTGCCACATGGTTGGTCGCCACTATCTGGGCTGCCAACATGCTTTCCAGTTCGTTTTGCGGAGCCAAACCATAAAGCTGGGCCACGATGTTGTTCACGGCATTGGCATCTTTGCTTGGCAAAATGGATTGCAGGTGGGTCAGCTTCACGTTGATGCTCCCCGCATCCAACGTGCCGAACGCTTGCGCCAGCGTGAACGTGGTTTGAGGTTCGTTCATCACGATGTGCATCGAACGATTGCCATCGCCCGTATCTTCCAGCGCAAACTCTTTGCGGTTCTTGTAATCCTCCAGCTTGGCGTTCAACACGGCCCGCTTTTCGGGGGTCAGTTCAAGTGTCCCTTTGGGTTTGGGGGTGAGGTCGGTCATGATTTTAGCTTTCGTTAGGTGTTCGTTCGTTCGGTTTCCTAGGAGTGCCGAACGCCGAACGGGTTATTAGGCGGCTTCAGATTCATTTACCCATGTGTTGATGGTGGATGGGCTGGCCTTCAGTTGGCGGGCAATCTCACGCTGCCCCACACCTTGTTCATGCAGCACAATCGCTTGTTGCCGCCGTGGGTCAACTTTGCGCCCGCCTGTGTAGGGTTCGTGGTGCCAGATAGCGCCTTGGTCGGTCATCATAAGCCGTACCAAGGTGGGTTTTGATTCCTTGCCTTGCAGGTGGCGTTTCTTGTCAAAGTTCACCACAAAGTGGCTCCCTTCATCGGGTTCAGGCCCCGCAGGTTCGTACAACTCAATGGTGATATCGTTCACCACGTTGTGTTGGCTGCTCCCCCGTTGGTCGCCCCCTTTACCAGCATGGTGCAAAATCAGAATAGCCATGCCGCTGGAACGTAACGCCATCAACCAGCTTTGCACGTTATCCCATGTGCCCGAATCATTCTCTCGCATGTTGCTGAACAACGTGCTTTTGTTGTCCAGTACCAGCAAGTCACAGCCCACGTCATCCACGCGGCACATCAGCTCTTGCTGCCCTTCTTCCGTGTTCAGGTGCTTAATGCGGAACGGGCTTTCACATTGTGCCATGCTGTAAACAAACAGGTTACCGTGGGTGCCCTGTTTGCCTGTCATGGCATCCAGCCGCCGCATCAGCTCTTGGGAGGGCATTTCGCCATCCACATACACCACACGGGCTTGGCGGGCAGGGGTGAACCCCAAAAAGGGTTCTCCCCGCGCCAACGCAACCGAGAGGCCCAGCGCAAAGTTGCTTTTTCCAATCCCCGCCTTCGCATAAAGCATGTTGATACTGTTGGTCAGCAACCACGGGGGCATGAGTACCTCCCGTGGTGGCAGTTCCAACGCCTGAAAGTCCTCGGCGGCAAAAAAGCCCCAAGGTGCGTTCGTAAGAGGATGGGTCATCGCACCACCTCCTCATGCACAATGCAATCAAGTGACCATATGCGAATGTAAGGCGCACCAGTCGGCGGTGTAATGAGTTTGATGCGGAAATTGAACCCATACTCACGAAGCCTATCAAAAGCCCCCCAAAACCACTTAGGCGGCTTAGTTTGGGTGCTGAAGTGGCCAAAGCGTAGCATCTCCAGCGCCCTCACCTCAAAACCGTGAGGAGTCGCCAGTTTGGGCACCATTCCTTTACCCCGCTTCCGCCAAACATACCCATGCGGCAGCGGATTTTGGTTGAACCACGGCAACGGTTGGGTTACTTTCCGATTGTTAGCCTTAGTTTTAGATTTGTTTAAAACCTCACGCTCGCCCTTGTAAGCACGTGGGGTTTTTTGTTTAGCGGCCATCGGTGTTACCCTCCCCTTGCTGGCCATCTAGCCAAGCAAAAAACTTGGGTTCATCAATGTAAAGGCGCTTGCCAATCCTCACCACGGCAATATCAAGGCCATTGCCTTTAACGGGGCCAACGCTGGAATGTCTGTCTTTGGCTTTCCACAAAAGGTTGCGCATTACGGAGGGCGGAAACGCGGGATTGCGTTCGGCGAATTTGTCCAGCGTCAGAATCAGCCGCTGGGGTGTTTCATTTGTCATAGGTTTTATTCCTATCAGTTACCGCTAGGCCCCTGCATCAATACTTGAGCATTCGCTAGCGTTGATAGGATTAGAACATGAGTTTATCTATATGAAAAGTAACGAGTATTTGCAAAGTCATTCACTTTGCAAACTTTTAATTACTTCGGTTACTAATCTCAACGATGGAGAACCATCTCCCATAGCTTTCATTGTTAACTTTGCAAGATTGTTTCTTGAAAAATTGGGATTTCGATTCATAATGGGAATTGCAAAACTCTTAATAAGTTCATTTCTAGCTTTTGCTTGTTCTTTATTTTTAGTTAATCCCTTGCCCTGTCCTTTTGTGATTTTATATCCCATTGTACCAAACATTCCTTGGGTCAAAAGATAATCCCCGCGCTTCATAGCAATGTTAAAATCATAATTTAGCCATTGATTTATTTGTCTTAAATCTCGTAAGTCTACAAGGTCAAGATTCCTACATCTTCCAATTTCTATCTCATCAGGGGATTCTGAGTAGTGAGACTGTTCAAGAATTTCTGAGTATTCACCGCATCCAATCCATGAATGCATCCTTTCAGGTGCATAGTACTCTCCAACTCTTATTAATTTATCAATGTAGAGAAGATAGAGTGGATTCTCATAAATAAATTCATGGGGCATTGGATATTCAGTTTTTAGGTAATTTTTGTAAAGCTCATACCTAATTACTTCTAATCCAGGGTGTATTAAAGGATGAGCTTTAAGCTGTTCAATAATCCACGGTTCATTGTGACAATGCAGTAATTGAAAATCACGTTGCCGCTGACGTTCAATGTACTCTTTATTTAGACGTTCAATTTCATATTCAACAATCCTACAGGGATAAGGTATGGTTGATTGTTTTAGTAAATCCTTTAGTAAGCTTTCACTATAGGGCACAGCCTCTATATCATTTAATCTTGAAATATGTCCTAAATCATATGGGGTCGCATATTCAATTTCATGAATTTTACAATCAAGAAGCTTAAAGTAGTGAGGTATCACCCAAACACCCTCTCCGTCATTTTGCTCACCACTTCAACCGCGTGGTTATCGGCAAGGTGGGCATAGCGTTTCACCATTTGGATGCTGCGGTGGCCCAGAATGGCGGACAGCACGGGCAGGGTAACGCCTGATTCCAACAGGTAGGTGGCGGCGGTGTGGCGGAGGTCGTGGAAACGGAAGTCCTCTATTTTGGCTTCTTTGAGTGCGGCCTCCCAATGATTGGCTGGGTCAAGTGGAGCCATACCATCGGCACGGGGGAAGATGAGGTCGGTGTTCAAGCGCCTTACCTTGCTGGCTTCCTGCAAAACTCTATGCGCCAAGCCTGTCAGGGGTACGGAGCGTTTATCGCCGTTCTTACTATCTTCCACCCGTATCACCTGCCGCGTAAAATCCACATCCCGCCAGCGGAGGTTTAAGAGTTCACCCTTACGCATCCCCGTACAAATAGCCATGACAACAAGGGGGTAAAGGAGCGGATGTCGGCCCTCCGCCTTACAGGCTTCCAACAGGGCTTTGCGTTCATCGGCGGAGAGATAGCGCACGCGGGCGTTGTTGGGTTCCAGCTTTCTTACTTCATTCAAAGGATTAAGGCGAATCCAGTTCAACTCCTTGTGGGCATACGCTAAGGCGGCGGAAAGGGCTATGAGGTAATGGTTGACGGTGGCGGCCTTGATACGTTGGGCATCCTTGACGTTCCGCCATGTCTTTTGCATGAGTTCCCGCTTGTAGGTGTTGATTTTGTCGGCGGTAATGTCGATGAGGTATTTATCCCCCAGCCGCTCCTTCCACCACATAAGTTGCTTTTCACGTTGGGCGTACTGATAAGCCCCCACAGTGTGTTTATAGTTGATAAGGTAATCGGTAATGGTTTCATGAAGGGTACGGACAGCGGCCTCATGGTTTTCAAACTTCAAACCGCGCTTGATGTCCGCTTCCTCTTTTTGTACCCAATCCTTGGCATCGGAGAGGCGTTCAAATGAGGCGCTTTTGGGTTTATGGCCCTTTAGTCTTATTTTTGCCCGATATGTTGGGACACCGTTCCGCCCTTTACGCTTTTCAATAACCGCCATTTTTCATACCCATCTTAGATTCTAGCTATTCCCATTTGGGACACTCTTGGGACATTAGAGCATAGTAAGTAGGAATAATCCAGCGGAGGCTAAAGCAAGGTGATTCGTTATTATTCAAATGGATGATTACTTTTGTTACTTTCCTATTATTCCCATTTATACCGCTGGTCAAAACTGTAAATCAGTTGGCGTACGCCTTCGAAGGTTCGAATCCTTCTTCCTCCACCATATTTGCCCCAAGGGGGCTTATGACAAAGCAAGAAGAAGGAACAACGGCTTCACACGGCCGCAGGCCACATACAAACCAGCCGTCATCCTTCTTCCTCCACCATTTGCTTCCTTCAGCGCGCCCACCTTGTTCCCCACCTCCCACCATGCTAAGAAAGCCTTTGAAAAGGCACGTTATGAATCAGATGTACGATGTGATTGTGGTGGGGGCAGGTGGCGCTGGCCTGATGTGCGCGGCCGAGGCGGGCAAGCGTGGCCGCCGCGTGTTGGTGGTAGACCACGGGGACGAGATTGGGCGCAAAATATTGATTTCCGGCGGCGGGCGCTGCAATTTTACCAACGTGGGGGCGCGGGCGGAACGGTATATTTCCCGCAACCCGCACTTTTGCAAATCCGCCTTGGCGCAGGTTACGCCCCAGCATTTTATCCAGCTGGTGGAGAAGAACGGCATTGCCTACCACGAGAAAAAGTTGGGCCAGTTGTTTTGCGATGATTCGGCCCAGAACATTGTGGATATGCTGCTGCGGGAGTGTGCGGAAGCGGGGGTAGACATCCAGCTGCAATGCACGGTGGAAAATATTGAAAAGGGAGGGGAGGGCTTTACCCTTGCCACCAGCCACGGCACGTTTGAGTGCCAAAGCCTTGTGGTGGCCACGGGAGGGTTGTCCATCCCCAAGCTGGGGGCCAGCAACTTTGGTTACAAAGTGGCCCAGCAGTTTGGCGTGCCCGTGGTGCCCACCACGCCTGCCTTGGTGCCGTTTACGTTTACCGAACGCGATTTGGCGTTTTACGATGGCTTATCCGGCATCGCGTTTGATGCCGAGGTAACCTGCGGCAAAACTACCTTTCGGGAGAATGTGCTGATAACCCACCGGGGGGCCAGCGGCCCGGCCATTTTGCAAATATCCTCGTATTGGAATGCGGGGGAGGAGATCCATATCTGGATTATGCCGGAGGTGAACTGGGGCGAGGTGATGAAACAAGCCCGTACAACTAGCCCCAAACAAGAGCTGAAAACGGTACTTTCTGACATTGTGGCCAAGCGGTTTGTGCAGTGTTTGGTGGAGAAGGGGATGATACCCGCCACGCACATGGCCGAGCTTGGGGATACGCAGATTGCGGCGGTGCATAAGCTGCTGACCGATTTTGTGATAAAACCCAACGGAACCGAAGGTTACCGCAAGGCCGAGGTGACGGCGGGCGGGGTGGATACCAACGCGCTGAACGCCAGCACCATGGAGTGCAGCACTGTGCCTGGATTATATTTTATCGGCGAAGTGGTGGATGTGACCGGGTGGTTGGGGGGGTATAACTTCCAGTGGGCATGGGCATCCGGCGCGGTGGCGGGGCGGAATGCGTGATGCTAAGAAGTGGTTAGCGTTGAGGATCGTTCTCGTTTGCAGAATAGGACTGAAAAGAACGAAACGAGTTACCAGTAAAAAGATACGACATATCGAGAGCTAAATAGTGGGATAAATCCATAAGCCTTTTGGGGCCTGCACGCAGCAAGCCAGCCTCAATTTGCTTCATTTCTGCTGGAGAAATAGCCGTGTAGCGCCAAATGTCTTCCAAATTTACGCCTTTGAGGATACGAGCAAAGCGCATGCGGGTTCCAATCGCGATATCAATGGGGTTTTGAGGTTTCATGTTGGGTATATGGGTTGGTTATATTGGTTTACAACCCCCTTGCCCCTCAAGCGCGTGCGGGGTACACAGGGGGTATGGACGATGTTTTAACCATCCGCACCGAAACCACCCCCAACCCCAACAGCCTGAAATATCAGGTGGGGCGGCTGCTCATCCCCGGCGGCAGCGCCAACTTCCCCACGCGGGAGAGTGCCGCCGAGCGCAGTCCCTTGGCCCGCCGTATGTTTGCCGTAGAAGGCGTGGTAGGGGTGTTTGTGGGGAGCGATTTTTTTACCATCACTCGGGAGGAGGGGATCACGTGGGGGGCTATCAACGCCCAACTGGCCCCCGCGCTGGAAGCCTTTTTTGACGCGGGCGAGCCTGTACTGCAAGGCAAAGCGCCTGCCGAAGCCCCGCTGTTGGGCGATACGGATGCTGACCCTGCCACGGTAGCAAAAATTCAAGAGCTGCTGGATACCCGCATCCGCCCCGCCGTGGCGAATGATGGCGGGGATATCGTGTATCGTGGCTTCCAAAACGGCATTGTGTTTTTGGAAATGCACGGCGCCTGCAGCAGCTGCCCTAGCAGCACCGCCACGTTGAAAGTGGGGATTGAAACCATGTTGCGGAAAGAACTGCCCGACGTGGTGCGCGAAGTGCAGGCCGTGTAACCGTACCCATATGGTCACACCCGATGTCGGACAGATGGTGCGCTGCACACCCAGAAGTTGCATTGCCCCCTGAATAGCCCATACTACAACGTATAGAGGAGGGGCCGCCCATGACCACCAGTCCGTTTTGCTTTGCCAACCATATGCTGAACGTGGCGGCAGGATGCACCGTGGATGCCTGCGCTTACGGCCAGTGGGAACACCGCCTGAACATGATGAAAGTGAAGGCGTTGGGCGAGGGGTTCCTCGCTGGCTGGCTGCACAACCTGATGGCCCGCATTACGCCGCTCACCGCCCGCGATACCGACGATTACCTGATGATGGCCGACCTGTTTATCACCGATGCTACCCAAGCGACCGCGTTGCTGCAAAAGATGAGCTGCGACATGAGCGCCTTTGCCACGGCGGCGGGTTTGTACTTCAGCCCCACCACCACGCCGCCGGAAATGGCTCTGCACAAAGCCGTGTACCAACAGATTGCCAGCCGTTTGGGCGAAAAGTTTGGTATGGAAACCCCTGCTCCCTTTGCCTGCGCCACCATCAAGGCTGTGGAAAGCGAGCAATCCCAGCGGTTTATCCGCGAATTCATGAACGAAACCTTTGAGCGCCCCGCCGCACGGGTGGGGGCGGAAGACTATCTGGACTAACCGCCCGCAATGTGGCACAACACGCCTGTGCCGCTATAGCTCAGCTGGTAGAGCATCTGATTTGTAATCAGAGGGTCGCGTGTTCGAATCATGTTGGCGGCACCATACTTCGCGCAGTGAAGTATGCCCTACGAAGCCTTGGCGAAGTAGGGCTTCTTGAGTATATTTTCTATAAATATCAATATATCCGCTTCGTATGGCAGGCCATAGAGAACAGCTTTTTGATTATAGTCTTTTCAAAACCATGCCCAACATGAACAACAGCTATATGTACCCCAAATGCCGCACAAGGTGGCAGATGTGTTCTTTTTTTGATGTTCATCAAGGTGGGGGCGGGGTTGGTGGCGCAAACGTACCCTGTAACAAAGGAGAATCAACCATGCGTACCGTAGCCGCCACCCTCACCCTTGTAGCCCTGCTGGCCACTGCCGCCCATGCCGAAGACGGCAACTGGATGGTGCGCGGCCGCGTGATTAATGTGGCGCCCTCCAACAACGGTGGCGATGCCAGCATCGGTGGCAAGCCCCATGCCGATAACAGCTTTGCACCGGAAGTGGACGTAACCTACTTTGCCACGCCCAACATCGGTTTTGAGGTGATTGCCGCCACCACCAAGCACGACACCAAAGTAAACAAAAAACCCACCGAAACCGACCTTGGCAGCGTGTGGGTGTTACCCCCAACCTTAACCGCCCAATACCACGTGACCGAAGCCTGCTTGGGTAACTTTAAGCCTTACGTGGGCGCGGGCGTAACCTATGCTCACTTTTACAACGCCGAGCACCGTAATGCGCCTGGCATTAACAGCGTGAAGTACGACGATGCCTTTGGCCCCGCGTTGCAAGCTGGCGTGGATTACAAAATAAGCGACAACATGTACCTCAACGCCGATGTGAAAAAGCTGTACATCTCTACCGACGTGAAGGTGAACGACACGATTACGGCCAAAGCCAACTTGCAGCCCTGGGTGATGGGTGTGGGTGTAGGCTACCGCTTCTAAGGTTCCCTTACTTGGACAAACATTGGGCCGCATTGCGGCCTTTTGTTTGGTATAAATAAAGAGAGAAGGTTACACCCGCGCTTTGGCACACCCTTGCTGGCACGGGAACGTACCGCTGCACGCGCTGCAGGTGTGGGTGGTAAGGCTGGCCACGCTGGGGATGGTGATGCTGGCGCCACGCACATCCAACCCGATGTCTTTTTTCAGCGCGGCAAGGGCGCGGCTGAAGGTTTCTGGTTGCATACCCAAGCGGGCGGCCAGAAGGGTTTTATCAAACGGCAAATGAAGCGTAACGGTACCCGTGCTGGCTTGGAGATGGTGGGGAATAAGCCGCAGCAAAAAGCACCCCAACCGTTGCGGCGCTTTTTGCAAGGTGCGGCCCTCCAGTTCGGTTTCCAGCCAGGTTTGGGTGGTGGCCATATCCCGTAAAAACGCCATGGCCAAGTGGGGGCGACGGTCCAAAAGTTCGGTGAGGCGGGTTGCCGTAATCAGGAGATATTCGGCGTCTTCTGCCACTGTGGCGGTGCTGGTGTGGGTGAGCCCGCCAAATAAATCTTGCAGGCCAATCAGACGGCCGGTGGTCAGCACATCCAGCACGGCCTCCGCCCCATCCAGCGTGCTGCGGGAGAGCTTCACCCATCCACCCAGAAGCAGTAGAACATAGGTCACGTTGTCGCCGTGGTTGAACAGAATATCGCCTTTGGCACCTGTTTTGCGAGAAGTAGCGCTGGCCAAGGCGGCCAAATCGTCATGCTCCATGGCATCCAACGGGGGAGAAAGACGCAACGCGAAGGAAAGGGGGCTGAACATGGTCATACCCCTATTTACCCCGTTTGCGGGGGGATGGCGAGGGGGTGTCGTCGTCCAGAATGCGGGCGGCGGCACCCTCCAAATCGTCAAACTGGCCGTTGCCGAGCGCCCACAGGAAGGCCACAAGCCCTAAAAGACCCAGAAACATGGCAATGGGGATGAGAAACACCAGAGCGTCCATGGGTTAACCTTTCCCCAAGCGGGCGGCGTTGGCAACCACCAGAATGCTGCTGGTGCTCATCAGCACGGCGGCCCAAATGGGGGTAATAAAGCCTGCCATAGCCAAAGGCACCGCCACCACGTTGTAAGCCAGCGAAACCCCCACGTTGCCCCGTACGCCGGTGCGGGCCGTGCAGGCCATGCGGAGGAGGAGGGGGAGGGCGGTGAGGGATTCGTTGTGGAGGATGATATCGGCCGAGAGTTTGGCCAAATCGGTGGCCTTGCCAAAGCTAACCCCCACAGGGGCCAAGGCAATGCTGGGGGCGTCGTTCAGGCCATCGCCCACCATCATCAGGTTGGGGCTGGTGGTGGCAAGGCGTGCCAGCATGGACTGTTTGGCGGCAGGTGTGGCGTGGCCCGTGGCGTGGGGGATTCCCACATGGGCGGCCATGGCGGCGGCGGCGGCGGGGGTATCGCCCGACAGCAGGTGGAGTGCCATGCCCATGGAAGTGAGGGTGGAGATGGTGGCGGCGGCTTCGGGGCGGAGGGTATCTTTCAGCACCAGCAGCACGGGTTTGGCGGTGCCGGTTTTGAGGTACAACGCGGCTTCTCCCACGGCCAGTGTGGGGGTGGTTGTAAGGCCGCAAAACGCGGCGCTGCCAAGGCGGACGGGTTGGCTTTGATAGGTGCCTTGCACGCCTTGGCCCACCACTTCGCGCGCGTGGGGCAAGGGTTTGGCGGCAGGGAGCGAGGCGGTAATCCCTTGGGCCAAGGGGTGGCGGCTGATAACGGCCAGACGCGCTGCCAAGGTCCGTTGGGCGGGGGTTCCGCCTCGCACAAGGTGTAGGCGGCCGGTGGTGAGGGTTCCGGTTTTATCCAGCACGATGGTACGGGTGTGGGCTAGTTTTTCCAGTGCTTCGCCGTTTTTTAAAATAATGCCACGCTTGAGAAGGTTCCCCACCACGGCCACTTGCACGGTGGGCACGGCCAAGGCCAAGGCGCAGGGGCAGGTGACAATCAGCACGGCGGCGGCGCGGAGCAGGCTTTCGTGCCAATTGAGCCCCACTAGCAACCAGCCTGCAAGGGTGAACAACGCCAGGGTGTGCACCACGGGGGCGTAGATGCGGGCAATTTTATCGGCGAGGCGCGTGTAACGGTTTTTAACATGGGTGGCGGCTTCGGTCAGACGGGCCAGTTCGGCTAGCACGGTGGATTGCCCCACGGCGGTGGCACGCACGTGCAAGGTGGGGCCGGTGTTAACAAGCCCTGCCTGAACGGCATCGCCCACCGTGGCGGCGCGGGGCAGGCTTTCGCCCGTCAGCACGCTGGCATCCACCGTGCCGTGGCCGTGGGATATGGTGCCATCCACCCCCAACCGTTCGCCGTGCCTCCACAGCACGGTGGCGCCCACGGGCACGGCGTTGGCTGCAAGGGTGTGCACCTTGCCTCCCTTGCCCAGCACGGCCACGGTGGTGTGTTGCAGGCCCATAAGGTGTGCGGCGGCGTTGTGGCTTTGGCCGCGCACGCGGGCCTCCAAGTATCTGCCCGCCAGCAAAAAGAACAGCAGCATGACGGCGCTTTCAAAATACGTTTCGCCGTGGCCCAGAATGGTATCGAACAAGCTGAGGCTGGTGGTAAGAATGAGGGCGATGCTGATGGGCACTTCCATGCTGGTACGCCCGTGGGAGAGGGCCTGCCACGCCGCCCGGAAATACGGTTGCCCAGCGTAGGCAATGGCGGGCAGGGTGATGATGGCCGAAAACCATTGCAGCAACAGGCGTTGGGCGGTGGGCATGGGGCCGCTCCACAAAGCGACTGATAGCAACATGACGTTCATGCTGGCAAACCCTGCCACGGCCAAGCAGCGGAGCAGCCAGCGCTCGTGGGTGGTGGTGGTGGCATCCAGCGTTTGGGGGGTGTAGGGGGTAAGGGAATATCCAGCCTTGGCGCTGGCGGAGGCGGCCTTCACCATAACGCTAAGCGGCCCCTGCCACGAAACCACAACGCGCTTGGTGGTAAGGTTGACGCGGGCCGAGGTGATGCCGGGGATGGCGCTTAATGCCCGTTCCACCCGACCCATGCAGGCGGCGCAATGGATGCCATCCACCAAAAACGCGGCGGACGATTGGCCGTTGGGTGCGGTGGTAACGTAAGGTTTGAGATCATGCACCGAGAGCATGTTACGGCACCATCACCCGTTCGGTGGCGTGGAAGGTGTTGGGGCCGTGCTGCACGGTAAGCGTAACATCCCATGGGCCGCTGCGGGGCCATGGGGTGGCTACGGTGTAGGTGCCGGCGGTAGCTTCGGTGAGCGTGAAGGTTTGGGCGGGGGCATCGTTCAACGGGCGTTGTACGGTGGCGGTAACGGTGGCGCCTGAAAGGGGGTTCGTTTGGGCATCGGCCAAGGTGTAGGTTAACGAAGCTGGAAAAGTGTGGGTGGCCCGCACCAAGGCCCAACCAAGGTGCTGCTGGGTGGCTTGGGCGGCAAGCTGGGTGTTGTAGGCCAAGCCGTCTTCATACGCTGTGGGGCTTACCACGCCACGGCTGCTGGTAACGGCCAGATAGGCCATGAAGATATTCACCCCCAGCACCACGGCAAACACGGCCAGAAGCAGAAACAGTGTTTTGCGGGCCCAGAGGCGGTTGGTGTCGGATGTCATGGGGTTACCTTACTCCCGTTCGGGTGCGATGAAAACCGTGGTGTAGGTTTCGGTGCCACCTGTGCCGCTTAAGGTGAAGGTAACCGGGGTGTGGCTTTGGGCAAACACCGTGGGCGAGACAGTGGCAAACACCGTAAACTCGGCCACTTTGCCGGGGTTGATGGTGAGAGAGAGGGCTCCGTTGGAATGAGGCTGAACATCTGCCGTGCGGAGGTGCAAAGGCAGCGTGCTGGTAAGGGTGTAAGTGGCGGGTTGCCATGTTTTGTTACCCACGCGCACGGTGTAGGTGTTGCGGATGTCGTGGTTGGAGAGATTCACAAACAACGGGTTGCGCTGGTGCAGCATGGAGAGGGTAACCAACGGACGGTGCGTAAGGCTGTACAGCATGGTAACGCTGACAACGGCCATGATGCTGGCATATATGACGGTGCGGGGGCGCACAAACCGGCCTGCCTTCCACGTGCCCCACCAGCCGATGTTGGCGGGGATGGTGTTGTTGAGGGTGTTGTAACGGATGAGCCCTGCCGGTTTGCCCAGCTTGGTCATAACCGTGGCGCAGGCGTCCACGCACAGGCCGCAATTGATGCAGCGGTATTGCTGGCCGTCGCGGATGTCGATACCCGTGGGGCATACGGCAATGCAGCGCCCGCAATCCACGCAATCGCCATGGCTGGCGCCTTTGCCACGGGGTTCGCCGCGTTGGGAATCATACGTGACCAACATGCTCTCTTCATCAAACATGGCGCCTTGGAAACGGGCGTAGGGGCACATGTAGGTGCACACTTGTTCCCGCGCAAAGCCAGCCATGACGTACGTGCTGAAGGTGAGGAACACCATCCAGAACGTGGGGATGAAATCAAACTGCCCGTGCAGCATGTTGCTCCACAGCGTGGGGGCATCGTGGAAGTAAAACACCCAGGCCCCGCCCGTGGCGAGGCCGATGAGAATCCATGACACATGCTTGGCGGATTTGCGCCAGAGTTTATTGAAACTCCATGGTGCGTTGTTGAGCTTCACTTGGGCGTTGCGGTCGCCTTCAAAAAAACGCTCAACATGGAGGAATAAATCAGTCCACACCGTTTGCGGGCAAGCATAGCCGCACCATACGCGGCCAAACAGGGTGGTGGCGAAAAACAGGCCAAGGGCGCCCAGCAGTAAAAGGCCGGTAAAGTAAAACACTTCTTGGGGCCAAACCTCGATGAAGAAAAAGTAAAACTTCCGTTCCATTACATCCACCAAAATAGCTTGGTTGGGGGCGCCAACGCCGCGCTCCCAGCGTACCCAGGGCATGAGGTAGTAAATGCCCAACAACAGGGCCATCACGGCCCATTTGGTGCGGCGGAAGGTGCCATCCACCTTGGCGGGATAGATGGATTTACGGGCTTCAAACAGCCCCATCAACCCTACCTTGTCGGTATCCACGGGGGGTGGGGCTTCGGGGAGGATTTCAATATGGGGCACGGGCGTTGCTTGCGGTGGTTACTGGGCCGTAGGCTCGGTAGGGGATGGAACGGTTGCAGAGGCATCCACAACCATGGGGGCTGCAACAGCTTCGGCTTCGCCACCACCCAAACCGTGCACGTACACGGCCAGTTTTTTGATGTCGGTGGGGGTGAGTTTTGGGCCCCAGGCAGGCATCACGCCGGCACGGCCGTTGGCAATCACATCCATACGGTCGGCTGTGGTGTTTCCGTACTGCCAGATGGCGTTGTTGAGGGGCGGGGCACCCATGTCGCGGTTGCCTTCGCCATTGTTCCCGTGGCAGCTGGTGCAGTTTTCGGCAAACACCGTGGCACCGCGTTGGGTGGATTCGTTGGCGGCATAGCCGTACGCCAAGGTGGCAAGGTAGTTGGCGACGTCTTGGATTTGGTCGTGCGTGAGAACCTCGTCTTTTCCAAACGCCAACATGTTGCCGGGGTTGCGGGCTTCGGCATCGGTGGTGTTGCGCACGCCGTGGGTGATGGTGAAGGCAATGGCGGAGAGGCTGCCACCGTGGATCCATTCGTCATCCAACAGGTTGGGGTAACCTTTGACGCCCGCACCGCCGCTGCCGTGACATTGGCTGCAATGCATGGCAAACAAAGCCTTACCTGCGGCGGTGGCGTAGGTATTAAGGTTGGGGTCTTTTTGGATATCCAACACGTCGGTTTGGGCGATGCTGGCATCCAACCCCGCTTTGCCTTCTTGGCCTGCGGCCAGTTCGGAGTTCAACATTTTGAGAGAAGTCCAGCCAGACGTGCCTTCTTTCCCACCGGGAATGGCTGGGTAGTAAATTACATAACCAATGGCAAAAACGATGCACAGCATAAACACCCATACCCACCAGCGGGGAAGGGGGTTGTTGTACTCTTGGATGCCATCCCAGCTATGGCCAGTTGTGGAGGCGTTGCCTTGTTTGTCTTTGGTTTGATTGTCGATCCGGCGGTTCATGAGATTAGTCCTTCAACATTTTACGGGCTTGGTCTTGGTAGTATGATTTGGCACCGGGGCGGTAGACCCACAGGGTAACGGCGATAAAAATACCACCAAAAATCACCAACCCGATGGCCGAACACACGGCCTTAACGGTGGCAAAGTCGTATCCGGCAAGCAGGGAGGCGATCATCAGCGGGCCTCCGGTGTGTAGGTGGTAAAGTCGACCAACGTGCCCAGCATTTGCAGGTAGGCAATCAAGGCGTCCATTTCGGTCAGTTTGGCGGGGTTGCCATCAAACTCGGCCACCACGGCTTTGGGGTAACGGGCGGTCACGCCCTCGGCCACGCCGCTTTCATTCGCTTGGTCTTTCATATCTTGGGCGGCAAATTCAATCTGTTCATCCGTGTAGGGCACGCCCACCATGCGGAGGGTTTTCAGGTGGTCGGCAATGTTGGGGATGTCCAGCGCGTTGTCGGCCAAAAAGGCGTAGCGGGGCATCACGCTTTCGGGCACCACGGCGCGGGGGTTCATCATGTGCTCTGTGTGCCATGCGTTGCTGTAGCGGCCGCCCACGCGGGCCAAATCCGGCCCTGTGCGTTTGCTGCCCCATTGGAAGGGGTGGTCGTACATGCTTTCGGCCGCCAAGCTGTAATGGCCGTAGCGCTCCACTTCATCGCGGAAGGGGCGTATCATTTGGCTGTGGCAGGTGTAGCAGCCTTCGCGGATGTAAATGTTGCGGCCTGCCAGCTCTAGCGGGCTGTAGGGGCGCATGCCTTGAACCTTTTCAATGGTGCTTTCCACCACGAACAGGGGCACAATTTCCACCAAGCCGCCAATGGCCACCGTGATGAGGCTCCCCACCAGCAACAGCAGGGCGTTTTTCTCAAAAAATTTATGGAGTTTGAGCATGGTGTTTCTCCTTATACCTTGGCGGTTTTCATAAAGTCGGGCACGGCGGTGGTGGGAGGCGTGGCCCGGGGGCTACCCACGGGGCGTTCCTTCCGCACGTTGCCTCGGATGGTTTGGTACACGTTCCATACCATGAAGAAGGTGCCGAGCAGGAACACAAACCCGCCCAAGGCCCGTATCAGGTAGTACGGGTGCATTTGTTCCACCGTTTCGGCAAAGCTGTAGGTAAGGAAGCCGTACTCGTTGTACGCCCGCCACATAAGCCCTTGCATGATGCCTGACACCCACATGGCGCAGATGTACAGGATGATGCCGATGGTGCTGGTCCAGAAATGCCAGTTGATCAGCTGGTACGAGTACATGCGTTCGCGCTTCCACAGCACGGGTACAAGGTAATAAATGCAGCTGAAGCTAATGAGCGCCACCCAGCCCAAGGCACCGCTGTGCACGTGGCCGATGGTCCAATCGGTGTAGTGGCTAAGCCCGTTGACGCTTTTGATGCTCATCATGGGGCCTTCAAAGGTGCTCATGCCGTAGAACGAGAGAGACGTAATCATCAGGCGGAGCACGGGGTCGTACCGTAGGCGTTCCCACGCGCCGGAAAGGGTCATGATGCCGTTGATCATCCCGCCCCAGCTGGGCATCCACAGCATGATGCTGAACACCATGCCGAGGGTTTGAGCCCAATCCGGCAAGGCCGTGTAGTGCAAGTGGTGGGGGCCGGCCCAGATGTACAAAAAGATAAGTGCCCAAAAGTGGATGATGGACAGGCGGTAGCTGTAAACCGGCTTGCCGATATGCTTGGGCACAAAGTAGTACATCATGGCCAAAAATCCAGCGGTGAGGAAAAAGCCCACGGCATTGTGGCCGTACCACCATTGGATGAGGGCATCCTGCACACCCGCATATGCCCCGTAGCTTTTGGCGCCGAGGAAACCGACGGGAACAGCCGCGTTGTTCACCAAGTGCAGCATGGCCACGGTAACAATGAAAGCCAGATAAAACCAGTTGGCCACGTAAATATGGGGCTCTTGGCGTTTGAGCAACGTGCCGAGGAATACCAGCAAGTAGGCTACCCACACCACGGTGAGCCATAAATCGACATACCATTCGGGCTCGGCATATTCCCGTCCTTGGGTAACGCCTAAAATGTAGCCAGTTGCGGCGAGTAAGATGAACACTTGGTAACCAATCATCACAAACCATGGCAGCCAAGGGTCTCCAAACAACCGCGCGCGGCAGGTACGCTGCACCACGTAAAAGCTGGTAGCCAGCAAGGTTGTACCGCCAAAGGCAAACACCACGCCGCTGGTGTGCAGGGGGCGCAGGCGGCCAAAGCTTACATATTCTTGCAGCCATGTAGGCAAAAAGGTGAGCATGTCGGGGTAGGCCAGTTGCAGGGCAATCAGCAACCCTACGGTCATCCCCACAATAGCCCAAAACAAGGCCATAACCGAGCCGAATTTCACAATATCTTCGTTGTACAATGGGTGGGGGGCGTTGGCGGGGGTAGCCATGGGCGGTCTCCTTCAATCATTCTTACACGTACCTGATACGCCGAGTTTAGAGGGGTTGGATTGATGTATGTCAAGAGTGCTAAGGTTGGTGTCATATCTCTGTGGTGTTTGGGGTACACCCCAGAGTTGTAACGTGGAAGACTTGATGTGGATCAAGTGCGAAATTAACATACCTCTGGCAAGTTACCCGCATGAGACAACAACAACGCCTCATCATGAACCGGAAAGCCGATGTAACCCTGACCGGGGTGGAACGCATGTTCGGGAAGGATGAGATTATCGTCACCAAGACCGATTTAAAAGGGCATATCACCTACGCCAACCGGTTGTTTTGCCAGTTGGCGGGGTATTCCGAGCAACAGTTGATAGGCGCACCCCACTGCGTGATACGCCACCCCAACATGCCCAAGTGCGTGTTTAAGTTGTTATGGGATACGGTGGAGGCGGGGAAAGAGATTTTTGCCTATGTGGTCAACCGTTCAGCCAATGGGGACCATTATTGGGTGTTGGCGCATGTAACGCCTTCGTACGATGCTAGTGGGCGGATTGACGGTTATCACTCCAACCGCCGCGTGCCAGATGCCACCGTGGTGCGGAACGTGATTATGCCGTTGTACAAAAAACTGTTGGACGAAGAAGCAAAACACGAAAACCCCAAAGAGGCCATGGCCGCCAGCACGCGGCTGCTGCACAAGGTTTTGGATGAACAAGGAAAACGCTATGACGAACTTATCTTCTCTCTCCTCCGCGCGGCTTAGTGTGGCCGTTATGATGGCTATGGCGTTAGGAGCCTTGGTGGCCGCGTGGTGGGGCAGCATGCTGGTTGCCGCCATGTTGATGGGCCTGATGGCTTTAGCAGGCACTGCGGCGTGGGTGTTTATGGGCCGGGTTTCGGCTGCCGTAACCCACACCACCCAGGTGTGCATGGCTTTAAAAAACGGCCAGTTTGACAAACGCATTTTGAACATTACCGAACGGGGAGATGTGGGCGACCTGATGTGGGCTATTAACGACATGACCGACCACGTAGACGCCTTTGTGCGCGAGGCTTCCGCAGCCATGGATTATGTGGCGCGAAACCAATATTTCCGCCGTATTTTGCCCAACGGCATGAAAGGCGCCTTGGGCCACGGGGCCACGGTGATTAACCGTGCCGCCGATGAGGTTGCCGCCAAGATAGATAGCTTTGCCAACATTGCGGCCTCGCTGGAAGCCTCGTTGCAAGACGTGACCAAAGAAGTGATTGAAACGGTGGAAACCTTGAAGCATGCCGCCCTGGCCATGGAAGGGAACGTGAACCAAACCAACCACGAGACGGATTCCATGGTGGAGGTATCGGGCCTGGCGCAAGACAAAGTGCGCCAAACGGTGGAAACCGCCGAGACGATTAACAACGTGATTGGCATCATCCACAAAATTGCCAGCCAAACCAACCTGCTGGCCCTGAATGCTACCATTGAGGCCGCCCGTGCGGGCAAGGTGGGGCAGGGGTTTGCCGTAGTGGCGGGCGAGGTGAAAACCCTCTCCGACCAAACCGCCAAATCCACGCTGGAAATTACCGAGCAAGTGCACACCTTGCAGCAGGCATCGGATGATATTTCCACGGTATTTTTTGGAAAAACCAACAAAACGGGGGGCGAAAGTTCGGCACAGCAAGATGCTGCCAATGCCCGTACCATTGTGGCGTTGATTGGCAACATCAAGGCCAATATGGATAACATCCGTGCCTCTTCGCAGCAGGTGATGGCCAGCACCGATGTGCTCTCCACCCGTTCCACCGCCCATATTCAGGGGTTGATGAATGAGATGAACGGCTTTATGGGCGCCTTGCGGAAGATAACCTAAAAGCTACGGCAGTTGCCCACCCAAAAGGTTCAGTTCTTTCTTGCGGGTTTTAAAATCAGGCAGGGTGTGTTCCACCAAAGCCCAAAAGCGTGGGCCGTGGTTTTTATGCGGTACGTGGGCCAGTTCGTGCACAATCACGTAGTCAATCAGGTGGGGCGGAGTGAGCATCAGCCGCCATGTGAACATCAGGCGGTTGGCGGCACTGCAACTGCCCCAACGTCGTGCGGCGCTGCCGATGCGGATGCTGGTGTACGACAAGTTCATCACCTTCGCCCAATGGGCCACACGGGTTTCAAAATAATGTATCGCTTGGGCTTTGATCCATGCCGTTACAATAGGTGCCACGGGGCCGCGACGTGTGTGGATTTCAAGAATATCTCCCTTCCGTACCACGCGAGCGGGTTTTTGGGTTTTGATAACCTGAAGCTGCAAAGGCCCTTCCACAAACGGCAGCACGGAACCGTGCCGAAAGGCGAGCTTGGGGGCAGGGGGCGGTTTGCAGAAATGTTTCAAAATCCATGCGGCGCGGCGCTCTAAAATATCCAAACACATGGATGTGCTCGCACGTATCGGGGCCCGTAACACAATGCCTTCGCGGGGGACAACACGGTAGCTGATAGACCTGCGGCGTTGGGCGCTGCGTTGAAGGGTATAGGGCACGGGTGTGCCACCCAGAACGATATGGCCGTGGAGGGGAAGAGGAGTAGCTTTGCGGAACAGCATGGGGCTACTGTAGCAGGATGAGAGGGAAAACAAAAACCCCCTGAGAGGGTCCTTTCTTTTTGTTATACGAGGCTTATAAACCCAAAAGTTTGGCCAAGTGCTGGGTTTTGATTCCAAAGCTCGTTTGAATATGCTGAATGGCCGCCAAGGCTTTTGAGTTATCTCCACCGCGTGTTTTGCTGGCCACAATCATCACATTTTTGGGTGTGTGTGCATCGGAAATGAACTCAAAAACATGGGTTGAGTACCCCTTGAATTGCAATAGGTGAGCGCGTAGGCTGTCGGTGAGCATCTCGGCCATACGCTCGGCGTAGGTGCCATATTGCAGCATGAAGGAAAGCGGGTGGTTGGCGGAGATAACCATTTCACGACGTACCTGCTTGTGGCAGCATGGTGCCACGATAATAAGCTCAGCCTTTGCCTCAATCGCTTTGAATAAGGCGTCATCGGTGGCGGTGTCGCAGGCATGCAGGGCAATAACAACGTCGGTTCCTGCGCAGTTGTAATCGGCAATAGAGCCTTCGACGAACCGCAATCCGGCAAAGCCAGATTCGCGGGCGATGGTGTTGCCGAAAGCAACAAGCTCTTTGCGGAATTCGACTCCAACCATCTCGGCCTTCAGCTTCATGGTATTGACCACGTGGTCGTACAACGCAAAGGTAAGGTAGCCTTTTCCTGCACCCATGTCGGCAATGCGGAGAGTGTCTTTGGGGGGTAACTTTTTAATGAGTCCGTCCACGATTTCGATGTATTTGTTGATCTGCCGGAATTTGTCGTGTGCGTTTTTAAAAACAGTGCCGTTGGCATCGGTTAGGCCCAACGCGTGCAAGTAAGGTTTGCCGGCGGTTGCGGCCACGATGTGGTTTTTGGCCTTGTTGTGGGAAAGGGCAGGGGCTGTCGTGACGGTTGCGGGATGACGGGTCACCTCGGGTTTTGCCATGTTCAAATTCAGTTGGAAATTACCCACCGTGGTAAACAGTTGGCCAAACTGGAAGGTTGTTCCCAGCATACCCCCTATCACGTCACGTGCGTCTTCCAGCGCATGGTTCTTCACGATATCGTTGGTTTTGTTATGGAATGTAAAACTTAGCTTCAACGCCCGTTTAATCATGATGGGCCGTACGTCAACCGATTTCAAAACCCCAGCTGCGGCTGTCGGTTGGTTTAGGGTTAAGCGCACGAAGGTACCTGCCTGTAACGCGTCGGCAAGAGTATTGAACAGATTTTGACACGGAGGGTTGGGCATAATTATTCCCTAAGAAATTTTTTATGTAATATTTTTGAAAGACTTGGTCGGGGAGACAAGATTCGAACTTGCGACCCTCTGGTCCCAAACCAGATGCGCTACCAGGCTGCGCTACTCCCCGAACAGAGGCAGATGTAGTGTTATTTTGAAGTGAGGTCAAGGTGCCTATGACAAGATTACGCTTTAAGTTTGTGTTGGCTTCGCCGTTTGAAAAGCGTTGGTCTCGCTACGCTCGGCTCGAACGTGCGACCCTCTGGTCCCAAACCAGATGCGCTACCAGGCTGCGTTCCTCCCCGAACAGGGTGAGGTATCGTGCGATTTTGAGAGAAGGTCAAGTGTGGGCGATACGATTACGCGGTAAGCAGGGAAGATGCATTACACGCTCACCCCAAACAACCGCCCAATGCCCGCCGTAATAGCCATGGCGAAGATACCCCAGCCCACCACGCGGGAGATGGAAGGGAGGAGGGGCGCGCCGCCTGTTTGGGCGCCCATGAAGCCCAACAAGCCCAAAGCGAACACCGTAACCGCCAATACGGTGGGGATAATGGCCGTAGCGGGGGCTAGCACGGCAGCCAGCAACGGAATGCCACCCGCAACCGTGAAGGTGGCGCCAGACGCCATTGCGGCTTGGAGCGGATTCGCGGCATGGATGTCGGAAATCCCCAGTTCATCGCGCACATGAGTGCCTAAGGCATCGTGTTTGGTAAGCTCTTTCGCTACGGTTTGGGCTGTTTTGGGGCTTAATCCACGGTGTTTGTAAATGGCCACCAGTTCGGCGAATTCCAGCTCGGGGTCGCTTTTTAAAGCGTTTTTTTCCCGCAAAATATCGGCGCTTTCAATGTCGGATTGGGAAGAGACAGACACATACTCTCCCGCCGCCATGGACATTGCCCCCGCTGCCAGCCCCGCCACCCCCGCCAGCAAAATAGCGCTGGTGGAAGAATCCGCTGCCGCCACCCCCATCAGTAACGACGATACGGACACAATGCCATCGTTGGCCCCCAACACGGCGGCACGCAACCAACCGCTGCGGGTAATAAAATGGGGTTCGTTGTCGTGGGCCGAGGGGAGCGAGGTCATGGTTGGTTCTTTCTGTTCGTTCCAACTCTAGGCCGCTTAGGAAAAGCCGTCAAATCCCTACAGCTTTCCACATTGACCGTCCTCCCTCAACGGCGTATGCACCTTACATGATGTGGAAAACCTGCCGTGGTGTATTGCTAATTTTGGGGATAGTGGCGTCGGCAGTGGCAGAAGAGCAGATTTTAACCCTGACCAGCGAGAACGACCTTTATACCTACACGGGCGATGCCTACTACACCAACGGCATGCGGGCCAGTTGGCTGGATGCCAGTTTTAGGCCGCCCGCGTTTGCCGAGGCGTTGGTGGAGCAGATTCCGTGGATGAACTCCACGGCCCCCATGTTGGTGAATTACAGTATTGGCCAAAGTATGTTCACGCCGCCGGATATTACGATTGCCGCCCCCCAACCCGCCGAGCGGCCGTGGGCAGGATTTTTATACGGCACCATGGGATTGGCCCAAGGCAACCGGGATGTGGTGGACGAGTTGGAGCTAACCGTGGGCTGGGTGGGGCCGGGGGCCATGGCCGAGCAGGCGCAAGAGTTTATTCATAACCTGTGGGCCTACCGCACCCCCAAAGGGTGGGATAACCAACTGGACGACGAACCCGCCCTGAACTTAGCCCTGCAACGCCGTTGGCCAACGTTTGGCGAGGTGGAGGTGATAGGCACGGCGTTTTACCTGTCTCCCCATATAGGCGCGGCCGTGGGGAACGTGGACACCCACGCGGCCGTGGGGGCCACCCTCCGTTGGGACAGCGACGCCAGCGCCGTGGTGGATAACCCGCTGCGCGTGCGCCCAGCGCCCGCAGGTACGGGGTACTTTCAAACCCCGCAAACGCCTGTGTTCAGCCTGTTTGTGGGCGGCGAGGGGCGGGCAGTGGCCCATAACATCTTTTTGGATGGCAACACCTTTGGCAGCAGCCCCTGCGTACGCAAAAAGAACGTAGTGGCGGATGTACAAGCGGGTATGATGCTGACGTACAAGCGCTTTCAGGTAGGTTACACCGCTGTGTACCGCATGCACGAGTTTTTTGGCCAAAAGAACGGCCAAGTGTTTGGTGCGGTGAGTTTGGCGGTAAAGTTTTAACAAAACTGCACGTGCGGCTTGACATATGCCTCGCCCAACCCTACAACGCGCCCTGTGGGCCGTTAGCTCAGTGGTAGAGCAGCTGGCTTTTAACCAGTTGGTCGCAAGTTCGACCCTTGCACGGCCCACCATGTTTTTAATAAGCGTAATTTTATAGTGATTTTAAAAAGCAATTCATTTTTCTTAGGTGTATAAATGTGAGATATATGGTCTCCAGAGGAGTCAGATATCATGAAATATATTGAAAATAACCTTATGAAAAATGAAGTTATTTTGTATAAGGCTACAGTTCATTGGTTTGTTTTTGTACCTGGATTATGCCTCATAGTATTAGGCTGTATGTTTCTAGATAGCTTTGGTTTATTTGTAATTGCTTATGGTTGTTATTCTTTTATAGGAGCGATAATTGCAAAGTTTACTACTGAATTGGCTATTACTTCACGTAGAATTATTGCAAAGTTTGGATTAATAAGACGTGAAACTATTGAATTAAATCATAATAAGGTTGAAAGTTTTAACATTCACCAAAGTGTTCTTGGTCGCATTCTAAATTTCGGCACACTCATTATTTGTGGGACTGGCGGAGCAAAGACGCCTATTCCAATTATAGATTCACCTTTAGATTTTCGTAGAGAAGCAATGAAGGTCATAGACCCAATATGATGGGTAAAATGGTGGGCCGTGCAGGATTCGAACCTGCGACCTACTGATTAAGAGTCAGCTGCTCTACCAACTGAGCTAACGGCCCGCACAGGGGGTGGATAGTGGGTTTGGTAAGGCCTGTCAAGCAACCTGAAGGATATGGCCCAAAAACAACCAAGCCCCCGAAGGGGCCTGGAAGGCTAGCGTACCGCCGTTATTTCACGGGGATGTATTTCACCAGCAGGTGCGTGGCAAAGGCACCCAGCACGGGCACCAGCAAGCCACCGGTGGGGTCGGGCAGGGTGATACCCAGCAACCCGAACACCACCACACCCAAACCGGCACCGTAGGCACCGATGATGGTGTCGATAACAACACCGTGGCTGGTATGTTTCAAACCTTTGGTAACGGCCAATCCAGTTACC
>JBAQUT010000037.1:0-9790 GCA_049297695.1 Alphaproteobacteria bacterium
ACCACGTCTGCCGCCTGTCTGCGGCTGATTACACACGCGGTAATCAGGTTCATGGCCATAATATGGCGGTGCACATTCCCCTCCTCGGCAATCAACACAATCGGCTTCTTCATCTCGCTGGCCCACCCAATTTCAATAAAACTCCCTGCACTGGCCTTTTGCGCTCCCAACACGTCCAAAATCAGCACATCACTCCGCTTGATCATCTCGTAATCCCGCGTCGTTAAAATACTGCCAATATTCTCTTCACCCAAACTCGGGTTATAACCTTCTCTATGCTGAGGCTTAAAGCATTGAACACCCTCCGGCAACAAAGCCTCCACCTCGGCTTGCTTGGCCACAACCTCAGCCGCCGTAAACTGGGCAAAAGCCCCTCCTAAGTACACACTCTTACTCATCATGAAATCTCCGTATCAACCGAGAATGCATGGTAGATGAACGGTTCGCCATCAAATCCCGCACAGCAGAAAATTCATTATCTAAACACCATTCAAAACGGAACTTCTCTTTCGCAGCTTCCATTTTTGCATTATTCCATCCAAACAAAATTTGTAGTTGCTCCAAATTTCTATATCTTTCGCCCAATGACCATCCACGATATGTTTGGGCCTCCAAGTACTCTTTACCTTCTGCCGTACAAGCCCATATATCCAATCTATCATCTTGCTCCATTACTGGCCTCCCTCATCAAAACCCGTCACCCCCCGGCTACTCCCCAACACAAACTCCGCCAATGCCTTCACTTCGGCATCTGTCGCCCGCCCTTCCAAGTCTTTGGCCCGCTCGGCCAAGGGCATGTCGCCCTCGGCAAATAAAAAGCCGTAGGCCTCGTCCAAGGCGCCAATCAGGCTGCGCTCAAAGCCACGGCGCCGCAAGCCTACAAGGTTCAAGCCCTTCAACACCGCCCGCTCGCCCGCCACGCTGGCGTAGGGCGGCACATCGTAATCCACGGCGCTGGCCCCGCCGATAATCGCATGGTCCCCCACCCGCACCCGCTGATGAATACCCGAGAGCCCCCCAATCACCACATTGTCCCCCAACTCCACATGCCCCGCCAACTGCACGTAATTGGCCAAAATGCAGTCGTTCCCCACCACACAATCATGGGCCACATGGCTGCCCGCCATCAGCAGGTTGCGGCTGCCAATGCGGGTTTCGCCTTTGTCGGCCGCCGTACCAATGTGCACGGTCACGTATTCCCGGATATCATTCCCATCCCCCACCACCAGCGTAGCATCTTCGCCCTTGTACTTGCGATCGGGGCTGGGCTGGCCAAGGCTCGCAAAGGGGTACACCACGTTGTTCGCCCCCAAGGTTGTGCGGCCTGCAATCACCACATGGCTCACCAAGCGCGTGCCATCGCCAATCTCCACACCCGCCCCCACGGTGCAAAACGGGCCAACCTCCACCCCTGCACCCAGCTTGGCACCAGCGTCCACAAGGGCAGTCGGATGAATCACCACAGTCACGTTCAAACTCCTTTATTTCCTAGGTTTTATTACTAACATACTCACATCGAACATACCAACATACTCTTATTTCCGTACCACTTTGGCCATAAACGTAGCCTCCACCGCCAATTTACCACCCACAAACCCAAGGCCTTCAAACTTGTAAATATCGCCTTTGCGGTTTACCTGCACCACTTCCAACCGCAACGTATCCCTAGGTCGCACAGGCAACCGGAACCTCACATTCTCCACCCCCATAAAGTAAAACAAGGTCTGGTCGGCGGTTAACCCACGGCTTACGTTCACCAAAATCCCCGCCGCCTGGGCCAAACTTTCCACCGCCAACATGCCTGGCAATATAGGGTGCCCGGGGAAATGCCCCTCAAACACCCTATCCCCCTCGCCAAACGTCCGCTCCGCCACCAACCGGTCATCCACGGCATACTCCAACACCTTGTCCACCAACAACATCGGCGCACGGTGGGGCAATAGCTTTTGAATCTGGCTTACATTAAGCATCGGCATCGCCCACCCCTTTCTTCTTCCCCAACCGAGCCATGGCCGCCATCCTCCGCCGCCAATCGGCCATGGGCTCGGCGGGCATCCCCGCCCACACGGCCCCAACTTCGGCAATGCTTTTGGTCACGCCACTGCGGGCGGCAACCTGAACCCTATCCGCCAGCGCAATATGCCCCGCAACCCCCACTTGACCGCCAATCATGCACCCCGCTCCAATCCGCGTGCTGCCCGCAATCCCCGTTTGTGCGGCTATCACGGTAAACTTCCCAATCCGCACGTTGTGGGCAATCTGCACGCTGTTATCCAGCTTTACACCATCTTCCAACACGGTGTCACCCAAGGCTCCGCAATCCACCGTGGTGTTGGCGCCCAACTCCACATCGTTGCCAATCACAACACCTCCTACCTGAGGCACTTTCACCAAACCCTTCTCACTCGGAGCAAACCCAAACCCATCCTGCCCCACCCGCACACCGCTGTGAATAATACACCGCTCCCCCACCCTGCATTTCAACAACGTCACGTGCGGTGCAATCCGCGTCCCCGCCCCAATCACCACGTTCTCGCCAACAACCGTGTGGGCACCCACATGCACACGGGGGCCAATCACGGCACCGCCGTACACCACGGCCCCTGGCTCAATCCGTGCGGTCGGGTCTACCCGCGCACTGCCACTCACCACGGCTTGAGCCGATACCCCCGCCACAACCTCCGCCACAGGGTGAAACAACCCCAACACCTTGGCCAGCGCCGCATAGGGGTTGGCGGTGGCCAACGCCACACAGGTGGCGGGCACCAGGTGAACATCCTCGGGCCGCACCAACATCACGCCCGCTTTGGTGGCTTGGGCTTGCTCCTTATACTTGGGGTTATCCAAAAAACTCACATGCTCCGGCCCCGCCACATCCAACGGCCGAACCCCCACAAGCTTCAACGCCCCTAACTCATGGGTTACCATTACACCCAAGCCTTGGGCCAACTCCGTTAAGGTCAAGGTTGTTACCATGAGCAAAACCTAACATACATCCCCTCTCAAAACCACCATCCCAACAGCAAAAAGCCCCCGTCAAGGGGCTTTTCAGCACAAACCTGAACCTACTTATCCAAAGCCGCATTGGCCTGAGCCAACACCTCGGCCGAGATGTCCGTCACATTCGCGCTGGTGTAAAACACCATGGCTTTAGGCACCACAAGGTCGTAGCCGCGCTGTTTGGAAAGGCTCTCCACAATCCCGCGTACGGTGTCGGCAATCTGCTTGCGCAAGCCCAAACCTTTTTTCTCCAGCTCGGTCTGAATGCCCCCTGCCTTGGCACGGAACGCCGCCACATCTTTTTGGAAGGCCTGCTGCTCGGCCGCAAATTTATCCGGCGCCAACACTTTTTGCTGGTCGGCCAATTTCTTTTGCTTATCCACCAACGGGGCTTCCAGGGCCGCAATTTGCTTTTGGGCGGCATCGCGGGCACCCTTCAGGGTTTCCACGGCGCGCTTGGCAGCATTGGTTTGGTTAATCACCATTTGGCCATCCAACACGGCCACTTTCAGCTCGGCCGCCATGGCGCTTACACTCAGGCTGGCCGCCAACACCGTTAAGGTTAAAAGCTTGTACATCGTTCGTCTCCCCCTTGTTATGTTCTCAACGTAAACCGATTAAAACCTGCTGCCAACCGAGAAGTTGAACACCTGCGCACGGTCTTCCTTGGCTTTCACCAACGGCACGGCAAATTCTATGCGCAAGGGCCCAATGGGGCTATGCCAAAAAATCCCCGTACCCGCACTCAAACGGTACGTGTCGGCATCCAGCACGTTGGCAGTGGCACCTTCAAAGCTTTTCACAATCCCACCGTCGTTAAACACCAAACCGTTCACACCCAAGTCGTCCAAGGCGCTACCCAGCGGGAACGTCATTTCCAAGCTATGACCCACCATGTACTTACCGCCCAAGGCGTCTTTGGTGGTGGCGTCACGGGGGCCCACACCGCCGTACTCAAACCCGCGCAGCGTGGTGTTGCCCATCTGGAAGTGGTCGTAAATCGGCAAATCCTCGCCAAAGTCATAAATGGCACCCCCGCGTCCACCGGCGGTGAACACCACATCATCCATCAATTCCTTGTTCCAGCTGGTAGTCAGCATGGTTTTTACCGAGTTCACATCGCTCCCCAAGCCCGAATACGTTCCCGTCAAGGCAACCCGCGTGCCTCGTGTCGGCGTCATCATGCTATCCCGAGTATCGTAAGCCCATGTGTCTGAAAGGGCCAAAGCGCTGCGCTTCCCTTCTTCCCGCTTCACAAATTGGCTGGCGGCGGTGCCCACGTTTTCAATTTTGGTTTCTTTAAAGCTCAAGCCCACCGTATTTTTAGTAAATTCATTAATGGGGAAGCCCAAGCGCAACCCGCCGCCGGTGCTCGCCACATCGTAGGAAGACTCACTCTGATAGTTGGTGCGCTCGTTGAACAAATCTACTCCAGCCGCCAATTCTTGCCCCAAAAAGTAAGGCTCGGTAAAGCTCAGGTTGTAGTTTTGTTGACGTTCCGAAAGGGCAAATTTCACGGCCACTTCCTGCCCTTTACCCAAAAAGTTACGCTCTTTCACGTCGGCGGTAGCCAAAAGCCCGTCAAAGGTAGAGTACCCTGCCCCCACGTTAAACTCACCGGTCGATTGTTCTTCCACCTTCACGTTCAAGTCCACACGGTCAGGCTGGTCGGTCTCCGAGCGGGTCACATCCACATCTTTAAAGTAACCAAGGTACGTCAAACGGTCGCGGGAACGCTTGATCTTATCGTTGTTGAACGCATCCCCTTCCGCCACTCGCATTTCACGGCGGATCACGTTATCCCGCGTGCGGGTGTTGCCTTCAATGTTAATCCGGTTCACGTACACGCGGGGGCCGGGCTTCACGTTATAGGTTACGTCTACGGTGCGTTCGGCTTCGTTCTTTTTATATTCGGGCTTCACATCCAAAAACGCAAAACCGTTTTTGCCCAAATGGTCAATCAGCGCGTCGCCGTTTTCATCCACACGGCCCGCATCAAACAACTCGCCCGATTTCAGGGTTACCATTTTTTTCATGGCCGCCACATCCAAACCGTCAGCTTCGGCGTTCAGCACCACATCGGCCACACCAAAGTCGTACTTAGGGCCTTCGTACACGGTGTAGGTCAGCACAAAATCTTTGCTGTCGCGGCTCAGTTCGGCCACGGCGCTGGTTACTTGAACATCGGCATAACCTTTGCTCAGGTAATATTTGCGCACCAAATCCTTGTCCACGTCCATGCGGGCAGGGTCATAAGTATCCCCTCCGCTCATAAAACGCCACCACGCGCTGGTTTTGGTGGCAATAACGCCCTTCAAATCCGCATCGTCAAAACGCTTGTTACCTACAAAATTAATGCGGCTAATCTTGGTTTTGCTACCCTCGTCAATCACGTACACCACGTCCACACGGTTCTGGTCGCGCTCAATCAACTGGGCTTTCACAGTGGTGGTAAATAGCCCGCGGCTACGGTAAGCCGCCTGCAAAGCCTGCACATCGGCTTGGATTTTCGACGGCGCATAAATCGCCCGCGCTTTCAACTGGGTAATCTCTTCCAGCCGCTTAGTATCAAGGGCATCGTTACCCTCAAACGCCACACGGTTCACCAAAGGGTTTTCGGTTACTTTCACGGCCAAAGTGCCACCTTCAAAGGTAACACCGACGTTGGAGAACAACCCCGTCGCGTACAAACTGCGGATGATATTCCCCGTTTCCGCCGCGTTAAATTCCTGCCCAATTTTGTAAGGCAAATAGGTGCCAATGGTCTCGGCCTCCACGCGGGTGTTGCCCTCTACCACAATCTTACTCAAGGCCTCCGCCCACACCAAATGGGTGGTGGAACTGGCCAAAACAAGGGTCAACGCAAGGGTACGCACGGTCATGATGGGGCTGCTTCTCATTGTTGCCGCCACCCTAGCCTGTTTTGCAGGGCGTTTCAACACCTTCCGCCTATTCTTGTGCAGGGGCGTTGCCTACCTGCTCGGCAGGTACAGGTTCCGCTTTACCAAACAAGCCTAAACGCTTGGTATCGTTCAAAGTTGAATATAGCGCCAGCATCACAATCAGCGCCAATCCCACCCGCATGGCCCACTCTTGGGCCATGGCCCCCAAGGGGCGGCCGCGCAATTTTTCCACGGCCAAAAACACCAAATGCCCCCCATCCAGCACCGGCAAGGGGAACAAGTTCACCACAAACAGGTTGATAGTAATCACCACCAGAAACATCATCAGCGCAAACGTGCCGCTGCTGGCCGCCTGCCCTGTCATGTTGGCAATGCCCAACGGGCCCGCAAGGTTGTCACTGGCCACAGCCCCAATCATCAGCTTGTACAACGAGAGCACCGTCAACTTCGTCAGCTCCCACGTCCGCTCCGCCGAGCGGGCCACCGCCTGTATAGGCGGGTGCTCCACCACAAAGGTGCTGTAACTGGGGGCCACACCCACACGGCCCACTTTATGCACATCCCCCAACAAATCGGTAAATTCTTTCAATTCAGGGGTTAAGGTCACCACCTGCCCCACGCCACCCCGCACCACCTGCACCTGAATGGTTTGCCCCGCATGCTCGCTAATGTAGGTTTGCATGTCATCCCATTCTGCCACGGCCACACCATCCAAAGCCGTCACAAAGTCGCCTTTCTCCAACACACCAGCGGCGGGCATGTTGGGCAACACATCACCCACTTCAGCCTTCAGTTTATGCTCACCCGTCAGCATCACGGCCACCAACAACACAAATCCTAGCAACAAGTTAGCCAACGGACCCGCCACAATCACCCATGCCCGCTGCACAATGGTTTTATTCGCAAAACTGCGGCTGTCGCCATCGCCCCCCACAATGGGCTTCAAATCTTCCTGCCCGCGCATCTGCACGTAGCCTCCCATGGGGATCCAACCCACCTTCCACCGCGTGCCAGCCCTGTCCGTCCACCCCAAAATCTCGCGCCCAAACCCAATGCTAAAGGCATGAACCTGTATGCCCACACTCCGCGCCGCAAGGTAATGCCCCAGCTCGTGTACAAACACCAAAATGCTTAAAACAATCACAAACAAAGCAATGGTAAACGCCATCTCCCCACCAGGGTAGCTTTGGGCCATCTCGGCCAATCGGGTCAACCAGTCATGGGTGGAAGGGATGGGGTTCATGCCTCGCACGCTGAAGTATTTTGCCTCCTTTGGCAACTCTTCTCTTGAAGTAAGGCTCAAGAAACCTATACTTGTACACATGCGAATTCATCATTCTCAAAGCGAATTCATTTACAATGCTATAGAAGCCCTCAAAGCCCAAGGCCTTACGCCAATGCAAGCCGCTCAAACACTTCTCACAAAACCAGAAGCTCGGCATTACAAAGATACAAATTCCCTTCTCGCCCTCCATCGTACACACAAACAACGGAAATTCCCCCAACTCCTCATTAAAAAACCCAAACCAGCAAACTACAAGTCACATCAGCCTCGTAAAACAGTGGAATTAATTCTATCCACCATGAGAGATCTCCAATCCCAATACCAACCAACTTCTGTTGCACAAGCTGCCCGACATTTAACTCAAACAGATAATAATTTTAAATATATAAGTCCAAGCACAATAAAAGGGGTTATTTATAGTCACGCTACACCAAATCAACGAGATGATATTCACACGCTCACGTTAAATAAACGAAGGGGCGCAAGAGATTTTACAGAGAGTCTTGCCCAAGATTGTTTAATAACTGGAAATACCGATGCTTTTCATATCTTTTCAACCTTTCAACCTCCTCATTTTCAAATGAGTTTAAATTTTTTTAAATCCCATATACACGTTTCAACAACTAAAAATTCAATACAGTTTCCTCCCCACCTCTCCTCCAACTCTCTCACCACCGCCACCAGCGCCCTCCGCCTCCTCAAAGCCCGGGCGGAACACGTGCACCCCACCGACCAACCCGGCAACGTCCTCGCCATGGCCCTCCCCGAATATATGGTGCGCCCGCTCCTCCAACGCTGCTTGGAAGAAGCTCGTCTCAGAACCCTTCAAATATCAAATACCCCTAACCTACCTTCAAGCCCCCAAACCGCCTCTCCCGACCGTTAAACACACCTACCGCATCGTCCAACTCGGCCACGCCAAAATCTGGCCATGCCACGGAGGTAAAGTACAGCTCGCTGTACGCCAGCTGCCACAGCATAAAGTTGCTTATCCGCTGTTCCCCGCTGGTGCGGACAATCAAATCCGGGTCGGGCACCCCCGCTGTGTCCAACGCCGCCGTTAGGCTTTCCGCCGTCACCTCTCCCGCTTTCGCAGCCTTGGCAGCCGCCCGCACCAGCTCGTCCCGACCACTGTAGTTAATGGCAAACTGCACGGTCAGCTTGGTGTTAGCTGCTGTTGTGGCTTCCACTTCATCCATCAGAGTCACAATGTCCGCCGCCAGCTTGCCGGGGGTTCGGTCGCCAATAAACCGCACGCGGATGCCCTTCTTCCCCATACTTTTCATTTCTTGCTTAAAGTAAAGCCGCATCAGGTTAAACAACCCACTTACCTCATCCTCAGGCCGCTTCCAATTTTCGGTAGAAAACGCATAAAACGTGGCAAAAGCTACTCCCCGCTCCATCAAGGCATCGCACACCCGCCGCACGGCCTCCACCCCCTGCCGATGCCCCTCCAGCCGCGACAACCCCCGCGCCGTGGCCCAACGGCCGTTGCCATCCATAATGAAAGCAATGTGTTGCAAGGTTTTAGCGGGCGTACTCATGGCCCAAGGGTTTAGGCAAAAACCGCCCCCCTGTCCAGCAGAATTTCATCCCCCTTGCTTTTAGTATACTTATATCTATAATACTCGTATGAAACACCTCCAAACCGTCGCAGCAGCCCTTGGCCTTACCGCAATCTCCACCATGGCGTTGGCCCAACAACCCTCCTGCCCTCAACTCGCCAGCGCCATCCGCGAAGCTCAAGCCAAAATCATTCAACTTCAAGGCAAAAGTGACCCCTCCTCCAAAGACCAACTGAAAGATTGGACAATCCAATTGAAAACTCTAAATGGTATGGCAAATAGCTCCAAATGCCCTACTAATTAAGGTCTTTTCCAGCCTGCCCAAACCCATTGGCCCGTGCCCACATGGGCCCACACCCCCGCTCCTTGGCTTTATGGTAAAGTTCTGTCATGCCCAATACGCGGGATACACCACTCATCCGCTCTTCAGCCTCCGCTCGTTCTGCCTTAGTACGCGTACGGTCATGCCCACGCTCGGCCATAATACCGTAATCAAGTAAGTCTTTGGCTGAAAATGCAACACCACGTTCATCCCGCACCACATCCAACTCGTCATGAATCACGACCCCATAACTCTCGCCAAGATCCATCACTGCCCTTACAAATTCTTCTAGAATTTCAATATCCTTGTCATCACCGTCAAGATTATAGTTTTCTACCATCTCGTTGTGGTGTTTCATCAATCGATTCCAAAACATCACCAAATGAGATTTAGCCGACAAATCCATCACATCCACAAACATCCGTTGTTTGGTAAATCTCCCGCTCAGCGCCGTATCACAACCCGCCGCCATGAAGAATTCCCTATGGTGATGATGAACATACTCCCAGTTAGCTCCTTCCATGATATGGTTTAAAAGAGATGTGTTATATTCATTCTGTAATACCGTTTTTCGCATGTCCAGCGATTGCCGCAAACTATCTAGCGCAACATTAAACCCCCTTTCCACCTCTCCCACATATTTCCGCAATTGCTTCAATGTTACCTTAGCCATCATGTTCCCCCCCCCATTTCCCCCACCCTAACCGAATACAAT
>JBAQUT010000038.1:0-11170 GCA_049297695.1 Alphaproteobacteria bacterium
TCTACCGAAACTTCCAATCATATTAACTTGCGACAATTGAACCTCATCTTTTCCTCTTTTTGCGGCAAACCAAATCTTAAAATCATCCTTAGCAGCCCGAACATAACCTAAAACGGGAATAGTACCCAACATCGTTCCACCCTGGTAACGATGGCGCCCACGATCACGCACTACATCCATGGCCGCGGCTCTTCGTTGCTGACTCGATAGTGATAAAGTCTTTAAATTGCTCATTCCTCACAACCCTTTCATATCTATCGCAGTATACCTACAGCCCACATAAAAAGCAACATCCTTGCCGCCCACACCACCCCCTGCTATAAACCCCCATCAAGAAAGTACACCCATGAAAAGCGCCCTCATCACAGGCAACACCGGCCAAGATGGCTCCTACCTCGCCGAACTCCTCCTTCACAAAGGCTACGCCGTGCACGGCATCATCCGCCGCGCCAGCAACTTTAATACCGATCGCATCGACCACATCTACCAAGACCCCCACCTGAAAGGCAGCAACCTGAAACTCCACTACGGCGACCTCTCCGATGCCTCCAGCCTCCGCCGCCTGATTGAAACCACCAAACCGGACGAAATCTACAACCTCGGCGCCCAAAGTCACGTGAAGGTCAGCTTCGAACTCCCTGAATTTACAGGGGATGTGGATGCCCTCGGGCCGCTGCGCCTGTTTGAAGCCGCACGGGATGTCGAGCAACATACCGGCCGTAAAATCAAAATCTACCAAGCGGGTACAAGCGAGATGTACGGCGCCACTCCGCCCCCCCAAAACGAGCAAACGCCCTTTTACCCCCGCAGCCCCTACGGCGCCAGCAAGGTGGCCGCCCACTGGTACGGCATCAACTACCGCGAAGCCTACAACATGTTCATCTGCAACGGTATTTTGTTCAACCACGAAAGCCCCCGCCGCGGCGAAACGTTTGTCACCCGCAAAATCACCCGCGCCTTGGGCCGCATCAAAGTGGGCCTGCAAAGCAAACTTTACCTCGGGAATCTCGACAGCAAGCGCGATTGGGGCTTTGCGGGCGACTACGTGGAAGGCATGTGGCGCATGCTGCAACACGAGTCCCCCGGCGACTACGTGCTGGCCACGGGCGAAGCCTATTCCGTGCGCGAGTTTCTGGACGAATCCTTTGGCCTGTTAGGGCTGGATTGGAAGCAGTACGTGGAGATTGACCCCCGCTACTACCGCCCCACCGAGGTGGATAACCTGCAAGGCGACAGCACCAAAGCCCGCACCGTTCTGGGCTGGAAACCCCAAGTGGGCTTCAAGCAGCTGGTCAAAATGATGGTGGAGCACGACCTCGCCCTGGCCGAACAGGAAAAAACCCTCGCCGACGCAGGCCACTCCCTGGCGCTGCGCGGCACTGCCGATGGCATCGATGCCCGCGGCATTAAAACCAAAGCCAATGCCGCCTAAGCAATAATTGTTGAAAGTTCCATTGACAATAATTTTCGTATACCTATATTAAAGTAAGACAATTAGAGGAAGCTAAAGCCATGACAACTGCCACATCCACCACGAAGAGTGTTCTTATGTCAGGGGCCGTAGTAAGTAGCATGCTCCTTCTTAAACATTTTTTACCTGCTCCTGAGGGGTGGTCATCCTCTGAAGTTGTTATAGTAGGAATGGCTACTCATCAAATCTTTAGCCGTTTTGTTGAAAAAGAGTCTCCTAAACTCTCCACTTCCTTTTTTGCCACGATGACGACAGCTTTAGGGGCAATCGGGCTTGAGTTGGCTAACCGCGAATTCGGTAATATACTACCTATGTCTGCCGCCCTTGCCATTGGGGGCTGGGCTGCGCATGAAACCTACACCAAAGCTACAAATCTTATTTCAACCGAAAAATAAAGCTATATCGAATTAGTTCAACTTTGTTGTTAAAATAGCTATAATCAGCTAGGTTTCCTTCAGTTCTTCCAATCACAAGAAGGAAACCTCTTATGACTATCAACAAACAAGCCAAAATCTACGTCGCCGGCCACGGCGGCCTCGCAGGCTCTGCCATTGTGCGCGAGCTGAAAGCCCAAGGCTACACCAACATCCTCAAGCGCACCCACAGCGAGCTAGATCTCACCAACCAAGCCGCCACCGATGCCTTTTTTGCAGCGGAAAAACCCGAGTACGTCATCCTCGCCGCCGCCCACGTGGGTGGATTGTTTGATAACAAAAACCGCCCCGCTGACTTTTTGGGCATCAATCTGAAAATCCAAACCAATGTTATCGATGCCGCCTACCGCAACGGCTGCAAAAAGTTTGTATTTTTGGGCAGCAGCTGCATCTACCCCAAAATTGCGGATAGGCTGATTACCGAGGAAGATATCCTCACCGCCCCGTTGGAAGAAACCAACAAAGGCTATGCCGTGGCCAAAGTGGCAGGCGCCATGATGTGCCATTTCTACCGCCAGCAACACGGCTTCAACGCCATCACCATCATGCCACCCAACATGATCGGGCCTGGCGACAACTTTGATCCCGAAAAAGCCCACGTCGCCCAAGGCCTTATGGTGCGCATGCACACCGCCCAACAGAAGGGTGACAAACAGTTTGTGGTGTGGGGCACAGGCACCCCTCGCCGCGAGTATCTGCACGTGGACGATTTCGCCAAAGCCACGGTGTTCCTGCTTAACCACGACAACGGCACCCAGACCATGTTCAACGTGGGCACGGGCGAAGACCATTCCATCATGGAACTCTGTGCCATCGTACAAAAACTGGTGGGCTACACAGGCAAGATTATCACCGACCCCACCAAACCCGACGGAACTCCCCGCAAAACCATGGATGTCTCCAAACTGTTTGCCCTCGGCTGGCGCCCCACCATCAGCGTGAACGACATGATGGCCCGCACTTATAATGACTTCCTGCAAACCCTGAAGGTATGAAATCCACCCTCACCACCCTCGCCCGCCGCCTCGCCACGTGTGCAGGCGGCGTGCTGTTGTCCAACCAGGCCCACCAAACCCTCCTCACCACCCGCGCCAAAGCCATTGCCCAGCTGGTGCAAGCCCAACCGCCTCTCTCCCCCGGCCTCACAGGGATTGTGTTCAGCAAAGATAGGGCTCTTCAAATCCACACCCTGCTCCACAGCTACAGCCAGCTGGTGAAGCACCCCGCCCCCCTCATCATTCTGTACAACGCCAGCACACCCGCCCACGCCGCCGCCTACGCGCAGGTGGAAGCCACCTTCCGCAAAGCCCCCATGCCTGTACGCTTTGTGCAAGAAGACAAACCCTTCAACCAGCTTCTGCCCGAAGTTCTGGAATCCATCCCCACCCGCAACCTGTTTTTTTTGGTGGACGATATCATCCTCATCCGCCCGTGGGATATGCACCTGGCGGCGGATATCAACCCCCTCACCACCGTACTATGCCCCCGCCTCTCGCCCAGCATCACCACCAGCTACACCATGGGTGGCGTGAAGGCCCACCAACCCACGTTCCATTCCCTCAAAGGCGAACCCACCCTCCGCACCTTCCGCTTCACCGAAGGTACGCAAGAATGGGCCTACCCCTGCTCGGTGGATGGCAACATCTTCAGCACGGCGGAAATCAAGGTGCTCGCAAGCCTCGCCACCTACAAAGCCCCCAACAGCTTTGAGGCCGCCCTCCACCAGTTTGCCGATATCTTCATGTCCCGCGAAGGCCTGTGCTACACCGAGAGCAAACTCCTCAACCTCCCCCTCAACAAAGTGCAAACCGAGGTTGCCAACCTCGCAGCTTCCGTCACGCCCGCGTTTCTGCTCGCCCAATACAATCAGGGGCTAATGCTGGAAACCACGCCCTTCCGCACCCACACCCCCACCTCCACTCACGAAGACCATCCCGTTACCTTCACCCGCCGCCCCTCATGAAAGCACACCCATGAAACCCCTCCTCCGCCGCCTCCACACCTTGCTCGCCATCCACGGCTTCAACCCCCTCACCTTGTTTTACAGCCTGCTCAACCTGCCATGGTTTGTGGCGGATGTCCTCCACTACCGCGCCGCCCCCCGCACCGAAGGCTTTCCTCTCACCCTCGCCAGCCTTTTCCCTGTTGTGGCCGATAAACACGCCACCGCCGGCGCCACCAGCACCCAGTATTTCATCCAAGATCTCTGGATGGCCCGCCGCGTCATCCCCACCGCCCCCACGCAACATATCGATGTCGGCTCCCGCGTGGATGGCTTTGTAGGTAGCTTGCTGGCGGCTGGCGTGCCCGTCACCCAAGTGGATATCCGCCCCCTCCCCAACCCGCCCCACGGCCTTACGTTTTTGCAGGATGACGCCACCCACCTCGCCAAACTGAAAACAGCCAGCGTGGCCAGCCTGTCCAGCCTCCACGCCGCCGAACATTTCGGCCTTGGCCGCTATGGCGATCCCATCGACCCCGAGGCCTGCTTCACCTTCATGCGCAGCCTCGCCCGCGTGCTGAAAAAAGGCGGCCGCCTGTACTTCGCCACCCCCATCGGACGCGAACGTTTGGAGTTCAACGCCCACCGTATCTTTGCCCCCCAAACGCTCCTTACCCTGTTCACCAAGGCAGGCCTCAAGGTGGTGGAAACCTCCGTCATCACCACCCGCGCCGTGCTGGTAGAAGGCGCCAACCCCGCCGACTACGCACACGAAGACTTCGCCACCGGCCTGTACATCTTCACCAAATAAAGCGTCATCCATGAAACGCGCCAGCCTCGTCGTCACCCCTTTCCTCCACAACAACAAAGCCATTACGGATGGCCCCCACAACCGCGACGACACCCTCCGCAATCTTATCCTGCTGCGCGAGATGCTGGCCAAGCACAACATCATACTCGCAACATCCGACATCCACCCCCCCGCAACGTCGGATGTCGTCATCCACCAGGATGTGAACCCCGCCAACCTCCCACCGCTCACCGACAAAGCCAAACATATCCTCTACGTTTACGAATCTCCCGCCATCAATCCCCACAACGCCAACCCCGAATACCGCGCCCGCTTCGGGCATATTTATACGTGGGAAGATGACAAAGCCGATGGTACAAGCACCTTCCCCCTCCACTACGGCCTCCCATGGCCCAAACCCATCTTCAACGTGGACAAAATCCTCGCTGCTAAAACCCACCCCGCCTGCACCATCGCAGGCTTCAAACGGGTGAACTACGCAGGCGAACTTTATTCCGCCCGGGAAGCCGTCATCCGCTGGTACGAGAAGAATGCCCCCACCGATTTCAATCTCTACGGCATGGGCTGGAACACCTACACCTTCACGGGCCTCCTCCGCCTCCTCAACCGCGTACCTTTAGCCCGTCAACTCATGGCCCCCCGCTGGCCCCTCTGGCGCGGCCCCGTCGCCAACAAGGCGGATGTCCTCGCCCAACATAAATTCGCCTATTGCTTTGAAAATGCCGAAGGCACCGTGGGCTACATCACCGAAAAACCGTTCGATGTCATGTTCGCAGGTTGCGTTCCCATCTACCGCGGCGCCCCGAACATTCATGATTTCATCCCCCCCACCTGCCTCATCCGGGCGGATGCCTTCCCCTCCCAAGCCGCCCTGCACCGCTACATTGCCACCATGCCCGAAGCCGAGTACCGCACCTATTTAGAGAACATATCAACCTACCTCAAAACCAACGCCTCAGGCCCCTTCACCGCCCACCACTGGGCCACCACCCTATCCAACGCTTGTATCAGCGTTATTAAAAACATTTAAAAAATAAAATAATTCTTAAAGTAAAAAAAATCATTACTAAATAATTGATATAATAAGAAGAAATATTATTTTGAACCAATTTGCATATCAACAAAACTAACGGTATCAGGTGCCAACACCACAGATGTATCACATGCCCATGTAGTTTGAGTTGAACTAAAGTTACCTCCAGTCCGCTGCATTCTTCTTTGTCCAATCAGAATTATTGAAGTTGTTGGAGGAAGATTATCTCGTAAAGCTGATGTTAAGCCTTTCATAAAAGGTGATTCTGTATTGTGTTGAAATGGGCCTAACACCTTTACGGGATTATTGAAAAAATCACCAACGGACATCATTGTCGTAAGGTGCTTCAATCGTAGCCTACCTAAATAAGTAGAACTATCGAATTTTTTATAACCTGCTTGAAAATTATTTTCCATACTATGTATGTACACTATCTATTTTTACATGTCAAGAATACTCACCATTTCACTATCCACTACCTACTAAACACCCACTCATCCCCCACAATCCGCTCCACATCGCTCCGCGTCGGCATCCACCCCAGCACATCCTTGGCACGGCGCGCATCCGCCACCAACTCAGGCGGGTCTCCTGCCCTGCGTTCCCCCAACACCATCGGCATCTTGCGCCCCGTCACCCGCTCCACCACGTCCACCATCTCCCGCACACTCGTCCCGCGGCTCGCACCTAGGTTCAAGGTCATAGGAGCCGCCCCCGCCACTAACGTCTCCAACGCCATCACATGGGCCTCGGCCAAATCGGCCACATGAATGTAATCCCGCACCGCCGTCCCGTCCGCCGTCGGGTAATCGGTGCCATACACGGTGAGCGCCCCCTTGCCCAACACCGCCTGCATCACCAAGGGCACAAGGTGTGTCGCCTTGGGGCGCTGGTATCCAAGCCCGCATTCAGGCGTCGCCCCCGCGGCATTGAAGTACCGCAACGCCGCATATGTCAGCCCATCCGCAGCATGGACATCCGCCAACATCTGCTCCACCATCAACTTGCTGTGGCCGTAAGGGTTGATGGGCTTCGTCGCCGCAGTTTCCGCTATCGGGCTGATTTCTGGTATCCCATACACCGCAGCGGTGCTGGAAAACACCACATGCCGCACCCCAACCTCCTTCACCGCTCCCACCACCGCCAACGCCCCGCCCACGTTCACGTCATAGGTTGGCAAGGGGTTCCGCACACTTTCCGCCACATCAATCAACGCCGCAAAATGCATCACGGCGATGGGCTTATGGGCTTTCATAATCTCTCTCAACCGCCCCCCGTCCCGCACATCCGCTATTTCTAACGGCCCCCATTGCACCCGTTCTTTGCGGCCCGCACTCAAGTCATCCACCACCACAGGCTTAAACCCTTTTTCCGCCAAAGCCTTGCACACATGGCTTCCAATATACCCCGCTCCACCTGTTACAAGCACCGTACGCATATCATCCACCTTTCGTTGGCTTCACTCATACCATTTTCCACGCCACATTCCAAGGCAACACATTGATTCCCCACCCCCCACAGGTTATACATACCCATGGCCAAACCCCTCATCTCCCTCGTCATCCCGTGCTACAACGAAGAAGAGGTCATTCAGGCCACCCTCGCCGAACTCACCCAGTTCATGGCCACCCAACCTGCCTACGCCTTCGAGGTGATTCTGGTGGATGACGGTAGCCGCGACACCACCCTGTCACTCCTCAAACACGCCGCCAAACGTGATTCCCGCCTCCGCATCCTCGCCTTTGCCCGCAACTTTGGCCACCAACTGGCCGTCACGGCGGGTATCGATGCCGCCCAAGGCGATGCCGTGGTGCTCATCGATGCCGACCTGCAAGACCCTCCCGACGTGGTGGCGGGCATGATCCAAAAATGGCAACAAGGCTACGATGTCGTCTACGGCACCCGCCGCACGCGGGAAGGCGAAAGCCCCTTCAAACTCGCCACCGCCCGCCTGTTCTACCGCCTGCTCAACAAACTATCCGAAGTCCCCATCCCGCTGGATACCGGGGATTTCCGCCTCATGTCCCGCCCGGTGGTCAATGTTCTCAAATCCATGCCAGAGCACCACCGCTTCATCCGCGGCATGGTGGCATGGGTGGGCTTCAAGCAAATCGCCCTGCCATACGATCGTAAACGCCGCGCCGCCGGAACCTCCAAATACCCCCTCGTCAAAATGCTCCGCTTTGCAAAAGACGGCATCCTTTCCTTCTCTTCCAAACCCCTGCAAGTGGCTACCACCATGGGTATGGCCGCCTCGTTCGTGGCCTTGCTGGGCATCCTGTACGCCTTGGCGCTGCGCATCTTCACCAACACATAGGTAGAAGGCTGGACCGCCCTCATGATCGCCGTACTCTTCATGGGCGGCGTGCAACTGCTGTGCTTGGGCGTCATCGGCGAGTACATCGGCCGCATGTACGAGCAATCCAAAGGCCGCCCCCTGTACGTGGTGCGGGAACGTATCGGCTTCCCAAATCCTAAGCCCCGCAAACCCCGCGCATGAACGCCAAAGCCATCCTCCGCGCCACCCTCGGCCTTGCCCTCTCCATCGTGTTTGTGGTGCTCATCGTCCGCACCATTCCGCTCGCCCAACTCCCCGCCCTGCTGCCCCACCTCCAACCCCTCTGGTTAGCGTTGGCCGTGGGGGTGTTTGTGGCCGATTACGCCCTCCGCATCACCCGCTGGCACCTTATGCTGAAGCCTCTCAACCCCACCCTTGGCTGGGCAAGGTGCGCTACGCCATTCATGGTGTCCATTGCCGCCAACAACGTGCTGCCGTTCCGCGCGGGCGATGTTCTGCGCGCCACAGCCTTCTCATCGTGGCTCAACGTCCCCACCACCCCGCTGGTGGGCACACTGGTAGTGGAACGTCTCATGGACCTCCTCGCCCTGTTCACCGCCCTCGGCCTCGCCTTGGCGTTCCTCAGCATCCCCACCACCTCCACCCTCATCGGCAGCAGCGGCCCGTTGCTCATCCTCCTTGCCATGGCCATCCTTGCCGTACTGGTGTTCCCCGCCCTGCTCCACCGCCCCATAACCATGGCCCTCTCCATCCTCCACCACATCTCTCCCTCCCTCGCCCGTAAGGCCAAGCCCGAAGCCACCCGCCTCACCGCCCTCCTCACCACACTCTCCCAAGGCCGTCTTCTCGTTCCCCTCCTTGCCACCTCCGCCGTCCTATGGATGCTAGAGGCCACCACCTTCTACGCCGTCGCCCGCAGCCTCCCCCCCCTCACCAACCCCATGGCCGCATGGCTTGCCATGCCGGTGGGAACCCTCTCCACCTTGCTGCCGTCGTCTCCAGGGTATGTGGGTACCTTCCACTACTTTGTCATCCAGGCCCTCCAAACCATGGGCAACCCACCCGCCGCCGCCGCCCTGTTCGCCATTCTGGTGCATCTGGTTTTGTGGTTGTGCACCACGGTCACGGGGGGTATATGTGCCCTGTACTGGGTGTGGTCGCGCACCCCCTCCAACCGGCAAGGCCACCGCTCATGAAACCCACAACATCCAAAGCCTCTCCCCCAACCTTCACCATCATCGGCGGCGGCTTTGCAGGCCTCTCCGCCGCCCACGATCTCGCCAAAGCCGGCTTCCGCGTCACGGTGTTGGAAGCCGAAGAAACGGTGGGCGGCCTCGCCGCTTCCTTCCCCACCAAGGGCGAACGGCTTGATAGATTCTATCACCACTGGTTCACCAACGATGTCGAGGTGCTGAAACTGATTGATGATGTCGGCCTCACCTCCAACGTCGTTACCAACCCCACCAACACCGGCCTGTACTACGCTAACACCATCTTCCGCCTGTCCTCCCCGTGGGATTTACTCCGTTTCTCCCCCCTCCCATTCCTGGATCGTATCCGCCTCGGCCTCTTGGCCCTCCGCGTCCGCCATGTAAAAGATTGGAAATCACTGGAGTCCCAAACCGCCGCCGATTGGCTCCGCAAACTGGGTGGAGAAAACGTCTACCGCGTGGTGTGGGAACCCCTCCTGAAAGGTAAATTCGGCCCGTACGCCGAAACCATTTCCGCCGTCTGGTTCTGGAACAAATTGAAACTCCGTGGCAGCAGCCGCGGCAAAGGCGGCGCCGAACATCTAGTCTACCTCAAAGGCTCATTCTCCAGCCTTGCCGAAGCCACCGCCACCGCCATCACCAAGTGCGGCGGCACCGTGCGCTGCAAGGCGCCCGTGCACAGCATTGCCCCCCACCCCAAAGGCGGCTGGGTCACGCAAGGCCCATGGGGCAAGGTGCACAGCACCCACGTCATCGCCACCACCGCCCTGCCGCTGGTTGCCGATATGGTTCAAAGCTGGGCCAAACCCGCGTACCTCAAGCAACTCCGCCGCATCCCCTACCTCGCCAACGTGTGCTTGGTGCTGCGCCTCAACCACTCCCTCTCCAGCACCTATTGGCTGAACGTGAACGACCCCACCTTCCCGTTCGTGGGCGTCATCGAGCACACCAATTTTGAGTCCACCACAACCTACGGCGGCGAGCACATCGTCTACCTCTCCACTTACCTCCCCCACACCGACACACTTTATTCCATGCCCGACAAACAGGTTCTGGCCTTCGCCCTCCCCCACCTCCAACGCATGTTCCCCGCGTTTCAAAAGTCCTGGGTCAACAGCTCCCACGTCTGGCGCGCCCGCTGGGCCCAACCGGTGGTGGAGAAACACTATTCCAACCTCATTCCAGCCGAAGACGGCCCCAAACCCGGCTTCCACATCTGCTCCATGGCCCAAATCTATCCCGAAGACCGTGGCACCAACTACGCCATCCGCGAAGGCCGCAAACTCGCCGCCCGCCTTATGAGACAGGTAGGAAGTTAAGGGGGCGTCAGCCCTCTTACACCACAAGGCGTCATTCCAGCGAAAGCTGGAATCCCGCTTTCCTTGATTTTTACAGAGATATAAGGTAGTTTTTAAACACACTCAGAAACCTCACCCCATGATCCCCACCCCCGCCCATTTCACCCTCCGCCTCTCCACCGCACTGCACGTGGCCACCCTCCTCATGGCCGCCGCCGCCCCGCTCCTCACCCTATTCAACATCCTGGAACCCCCCGACTGGGACATGGTGCACGAACTCTACTACGGCCAACGCCTCATCCTCCATGGCGAACTCATCTGGACGCACGAATTCCACGACAAAACCCCCTTCGTGCAACTGCTGTTCGCCATCCCCGCGTACTTCCAACACATCTGGTTTTACCATCTGGTCACGCTGGCCAGCGTCGCCGCCGCAGGCGTGGCCCTCATCCACCTCACGCCCCCACGGGCCGTGTCGTCGGCCTACCCGCCAGCCCTGCAACGCCGCGTCCGCGTGTTCGCCGCCGTCCTGTTCTGGGCCACGCTGGTTACCCTGCAAGCCCGCTTGTTTAACCTGAACACTGCCAGCACGTCCCTCACCCTCATCACTTTCCTTCTCCTGTTCCGCACAACATCCTCTCCCACCCTCCCGCCCCTCCGCATGCTTCTAC
>JBAQUT010000039.1:0-23991 GCA_049297695.1 Alphaproteobacteria bacterium
CCTTTGTTGTGTGTAGTTGTATAACTTTTTGAATGTAGAGAAGGGGGTTGAGGGGGCGTAGCCCCCTCACGCCGCAAGGCGTCATGCCCGCGCAGGCGGGCATCCAGGGTTCTAAAACCCTAACCCCGTAACATGTACGAACAGCTTTAGGGGTGGCTTGGGCTTACCACGGTGGCAGGCGTAACTATCCCCAAGCGCTCTTTGGCAATCCGTAACCCGTTCAGGGCAGGGGGGTAATCGGGCTGGATGGCAATAGCCTTCTCCATCAGCTCCAACGCCTCGGCATTGCGGCCTTGTAGCAAACGCAACATGCCTCCCACGCCCCACGTGTAGTAGCTGGTAGCCCCCACACGTTGCAGGCGGCCAAACAGGTCCTCCACACGGGCTAAGGCTTTATCACGCACCGCCATGCCGGCAGGGGTTTGGTTGGCTTCGGCCAGTTGCAGGTATTGCCCTGCCAGGTTGATGATATGGTTCGGCCCCCACGGGTCGCGGGCCAAGGCCCATTCCATGTTGGCAATGCGGTCTTCAATGGTCATCTGCTGGCTGCCACGGTAGTTGGCGTACACCACGCCCACGTGTTCTTGTATCCGTGGGTCATGGGCGTAGGTATCTTGTGCCAAAGTTACCAAGCGCATGGTTTCATCGTCGTTCACCCCCGCATAAATACGCATCATGGCCATTTTCAAAATCTGGTTGGCCTCGCGGAACTTATAATCATCCCACAACGCCCACCCCGAAATAGCTCCCCATAAAATAGCCAGCACAGGCAACACCACACGGGGGAGTTTGAGGCTCGGTACACCTACCACACGGCTTGGGTACACCCGCATGTAACTGGCGGCCAACAACCCCATCACCATGCAGCTAATGGCAGGCGCGGTGGGGAGTTGCATGGGGAAATCCATTAACGCATTCAAACTGATAACAAACAAACTTAAACCGCCAAACAAGGGGAACAACCCAACCTTGGCAATGGCTTGTTCGGTGCGCAGGCTCCAGGCCATCAGCAACGCGGTCAGCAACACGGCGGCATAGGCCACCCCACCCACCACACCCATTTCGGTAAAGGCCTGCATCAGGTCGGTATGGGTGCGCTGGGGGCGGGCCATAATGTTGTAGCTGTTGGTGGGGGTGCTAATCACGGTATCGTTGTAGGCGGGGTAAATGCTAAAAAAGCACCCCAACCCCACGCCGTTAAACCAATGGTCTTTGGTAATGGCCAACCCGTTCAGGTTGTAGGCAATACGCCCGCCAATCTCGTTCCAGCTGGAGTTCGCCAAAGCTTCCACCTGTTCGCCCACGCTGCGGTCTAGCCCGTGGGCACCTTGCACGGGCGATTTCCCGCCCCCAAACACCGCCACCATCACAATGGCTGGCAGCACAAGCAACGCCATGTGCTTGGCGCTGGTACGGGCCAACAAAGCCTTGCGCCATGCGGGGGTTAGGGCCAGTACGGCAGTCAGCATCAATGCTCCTGCGCACAACGCCACCCAGCTGGCGCGGCTGCGGGAGTACAGCAAAAACAAACATCCCAAACCGAAGATGAAACTAGCCAACCCTTGGGCCCATACGCGGCGGCTGCTCACCATCAGGTAGGCGGCCAAGGGGAGTATCATCACGGTGTAGCTGCCCGCCAGGTTTTTGTTGGCAAAGGTGCTGCCGGGCACCGCGCTTTGCAGGTACGTTGTCACAATCCAGTTGATAGGCCCGTTGGTAGGCCACACAGCCCCCAACCACCCCAAGCCAAATGTGTTGGTCAGCATCAGGGCAAAGGCGGGGTCGTTCCAGTTGTAAAATTGGCAAATGCCCACAAACGCGCAAAATCCAAGGGGCAACACCATCATCCACACCAGCTTGCGGGTAAAACCGGGGTGCCACAAGGTGTAAACCGCCGCCATCAAAATCAGTTGGGCGTACATGGCTTTCAAAGGCACGATGCTTCGGTCTATGTTAATGGCATCCACCATGCTCACTGCCGCCCACACCGCCAGCAAGGCCGCCCAGGCAAATATCGCAGGGTGTTTTAAGTTCAGCTTGGCCGGGCCACCCGCGGCCCACAGGCCCCCTAAACCTACCAACACCAACAGGCCTGAAAATAGATGGTTCCAACTCCACCGTATGTCCCCCGCCACTTCCGGCACCGTCAGGTCAAAAATAATGGGCAACAACAGGGTGAACACCATCAACAACCCCCGTGCCACGGTGGCGGGAGTTGGTACGTGCAAGGTTACGGCGTGGGTGCTGGGCATAGTAAAACTCCTTTGTATGAGGTGCACGCTAGGCGGTGCGCGTGGTTTGGGCAAGCAGGGTGCCCAGCGGTGGGGCAGTGGGCTGGCAGGGGGCGTAGGGTTGGGGTAGATTGGGTGCAACAATGAGAACACGTATCCTCCTAACCGCGCTGTTATGCCCCCTCATGGCGTGGGCGGAAAACGATGGCGTAGGCCCCGCTGCCGTTACCCGCCCGCTGGAAGGAGAAGTAGCCCTTTTACCGCTCCCGCCCGAAACCACCACCCTTGGCCCCGCTGCCACGGTTTCGCAGGAACAACCTCTCAGCAATCTCCCCACCGAAGCCCAGCTGGAAGCCGCCGCCCGCGCCGAAGCCGAAGCCAAACGCCCCCCGCCGCTCAAACCTGTGAACATCCCCCAGCAAGTGCACAAAGTGGGGGAAGGGCATTACGTGTTCACCCCGCAAGAATCGCCCTTGCAAACCAACGGTACGCTCAACGGCCGCATGTTCCATGACGAAACCGAAACGTTGGCCCCCGTAGCGGAACCTGTTGCCACGCAACCCGAACCGACGTTTCGCGACGATTTAAATACCGTGCGGGATGAACTGCAAAACTTGCAAACCGATTTGGAAACCGTGGCCGCCCGCCTGCGGGGAACCTCTCCCACACAGGTTGCATCGCCCACTACGGTGGCCGCACCAACCCAACCTTCGCCCACAACGCCACCCCAGCCTATGGTAGCCCAGCCTCCCACAAAACCTCTCAACCTTGCTTACACCAGCGATGCCGTGGAGCCAGATAGCTGGAAACCCCTCAAAGCGTGGGCCGCCCAAGCCGCCAACGCAGGCCCGCTGAAACTCCAAATTCTCAGCCGCACCGTAACTCCGCCCTTGGGAACCACGGCTGACGAACTGGCCACAGCTCGCTGGCATAACGTAAAATCCCGCCTTGCCAAAGCCGGTGTCAACATCAGCCGCGTCTCGTTCATCCGCCTGCGGGAGGCCGGCCAATCTCTCAGCGTGAAGGTCGTAAAATAATCCTAGCGGTTCCACCGTACGGCCAACCACTGCCCCCACCGCTGCCCAACATGCTCGGTAAGCGGCTGCAACGCATGGGCCAAAGCCGCGGTTGCTAGCACTGTCAGCGGGAATAATCCCCAAAAGGATAGCCCATACACCAGCATCCCCAACACCTTCAACACTCCAAAATGCAGCAGGTAACCCGTGTACGTGCGTTGCCCCAACCACGATAGGGGAGCCACGTTGAGTTTGAAGCGCACGGTCCCAACGATGGCAAGGGCCGCAGCCGCGCCGACCACGCTGGTGAGCATCAGCACGCTGGAAGACACACAAGCTTTGGCCACCAGCCCACCGCCCACCGCAACACAGGCCATGGCTATCAAAGGCTTAACGTTGCCCCGTGTGGCGGCAAAGGCCAACATTCCCAACACAAAGCATGCAAGATGGCTTGCGAGGTTGAAGTAGGTAAATTCGGTGAGCATCAACGGAGGCACTGTGGGCCATAGGGCAGGGGCGGTAAGGCTAAGGGTTGCACTGAGGGCGGCGGCTAACAGCAGGGTGGTCGCTAGTTTCCAAGGTGTGCCAACCCATCGCACCAACAGGGGGAACATCAGGTAAAACAGCGCTTCGTTGAGGATACTCCACCCCCCCGGCACCACGCTGTTGATGGTGGCGGGGTGAAGGCCACCCATAAACGTGAGGTTGGCCAGAACGTGGCTGGTGGGGAGGTGGTACATGGCGCCCATGGCCACGCTGGCGGCGGCGTACAGGGGCCACAGGCGCATCAGGCGTTTGGCCCAAAAGGCGCGGGCGGGGTGGGCGGCGTTGCTACCTTTGGCCCACACCAGCATCATGGTGTACCCGCTGATGGCAAAAAACAGCAACACACCCAAGCGGCCCCAGGCCAGCAGGCCGTTCAAAGCTGGCCATGCCGTGGGGGCTTGGCCCACGGTGTGCACGGCCATAACGCCCATCAGGGCAAATCCGCGGAGAGTATCCAGCGGCGCAAGGCGGTGCGGGGTGGCGGGTGTGGGGAAGGGGGCGCAGGTGGGGCAAGGCATAGCCTGTTGTACATCATTTGTGACCCATTGGCCACGGGCTGCGGGGGGCATGGGTTGCGGCTTCTCTTGACAGCCCGCCCGCGCTGGCCGAACCTAGCCCAACGATAAGGAATCCTACCCCCCATGGCCAAAAAACCCGAAGCTTCCTCCAACGCCAGCGGCACGCTGTACTGCAGTTTTTGCGGCAAAAGCCAGCACGAGGTGCGCAAGCTGATTGCCGGCCCCACGGTGTTTATTTGCGACGAATGCGTGCGCCTGTGCATGGACATTGTGCGGGAAGAAGAAGCGGCGGCCAACGCGGGCGCCAAAACCAACCCCTTGCTGAAAGACGGTAAAGAGCGCGAAGGCCTGCCCACCCCCGCCGAAATTAAAGCCGTGCTGGACGACTACGTGATTGGCCAGCAAAAAGCCAAGCGGATTTTAAGCGTGGCCGTGCACAACCATTACAAACGGATAGACCACGCCACCGCCGCCAAAGCCGCGGGGAAAGACGTGGTGGAAATCCAAAAATCCAACATTTTACTCATCGGCCCCACGGGGACGGGTAAAACCTTGCTGGCCCAAACCTTGGCCCGCACGCTGGATGTTCCGTTTTGTGTGGCGGATGCCACCACGCTGACCGAGGCGGGCTACGTGGGCGAGGACGTGGAAACGATTATTCTCAAGCTTCTCCAAAACGCCGATTACAACGTGGAGCGCGCCCAACGGGGGATTGTGTATGTGGATGAGATTGATAAAATCTCCCGCAAGTCCGACAACCCCAGCATCACGCGGGATGTATCCGGCGAAGGCGTGCAACAGGCCTTGCTGAAGTTGATTGAAGGAACCATCGCTAGCGTTCCCCCTCAAGGCGGGCGCAAGCACCCGCAACAAGAATTCCTCCAAGTTGATACCAGCAACATTCTGTTCATTTGCGGCGGGGCCTTTGCGGGGTTGGATAAAATCATCGCCGCCCGCCTTCAAAAACGCGGCATGGGCTTTACCGCCGAGGTGAACAAAGAAGACGAGCGCGGCACGGGTGAACTGTTCCAACACGTGGAGCCGGAAGACTTGGTGCGCTACGGGCTCATCCCCGAATTTGTGGGCCGTTTGCCCGTGCAGGCCACGCTGGAAGATTTGGACGAAGCGGCGCTCATCCAAATCCTCACCGAGCCCAAAAACGCGCTGGTGAAGCAATACGCCGCGCTGTTTGGCATGGAGAACGTGAAGCTGACCTTTGCCAAAGACGCTCTGACCAGCGTGGCCACCAAAGCCATCAAACGCAAAACCGGCGCCCGCGGCCTGCGCAGCATTATGGAAAACATGCTGCTGGATACCATGTACGACCTGCCCAGCACGCCCAATTTGGAAGAGGTGGTCATCAACCAACAGGTGGTGGAAGGTCATTCCGAACCGCTGAAAATCTTCACCGAGGCGCCGAAGGAGAAGAAGACGAAGAAGGCGGGGTAAATTCAAGTAGGTTTTTGGTAACTCAATATAGCTGCCACACCCCCACCCACCAAACTGTCCCATCTGCCAAAGTGTGCGGCAGGTGTACGTGGGTTGGGGGTTGCGCCTTTTGGCATTTTGTTTGCAGGATAGCTTCACGTAAGAAAAGGGTCTTGTCACTCGGTATGTTTGAGTGCTAAGGTGCCTCGTATCAAGAAAAAGGAACCTAAAATGCCCCGTATCCCCGCCGCTGCCGCCACCACCGCCCCTTTGCTGCCTGTGCTGCCGTTGCGGAACATTGTGGTGTTCCCCCACATGATTGTGCCCCTGTTTGTGGGTCGCGAAAAAAGCGTGAAGGCCTTGGAAGAGGTGATGAACGGCGGCAAGCAGATTATTTTGGTAACCCAACGCGACGAAACACTGGACGACCCCGCGATTGACGATATTTACCGCGTGGGCTGCTTGGGCAACGTGTTGCAAATGCTGAAATTGCCTGACGGCACCGTGAAGGTGTTGGTGGAAGGCCAGCACCGCGTGCGCCTAACCGACGCCAAAGATATTGAGAGCATGTTTGTGGCCCGCGCCCACGATTTTATCGAACGGGAAGGGGAAGAGAACGAACTTGAAGCCCTGACCCGCACCGTGGTGAGCGAGTTTGAAGAGTATGTGAAGCTGAACAAAAAAATCCCGCCTGAAGTGTTGGTGAGTTTGGCAGCCATTGAAGAGCCTGCCCGCCTGGCCGACACCATTGCCAGCCACCTGAACCTGAAGATTGAGCAAAAGCAAGAGTTGCTGGAGCTTGACCTTGTGGATGACCGTTTGGAAAAATTGTACCAGCTGATGGAAGGCGAGATTGGCCTGCTGCAAACCGAGCGGAAAATACGCACCCGTGTGAAAAAGCAGATGGAAAAAACCCAGCGCGAGTACTACCTGAACGAGCAGATGAAGGCCATTCAGAAAGAGTTAGGCGAGGGCGAGGAAGGCGAATTCAGCGAGTACGAGAAAAAGCTGAAGGAAGTAAAATTCTCCGACGAAGCCCGTGAAAAGGCCGAAGCCGAACTGAAAAAACTGAAAATGATGAGCCCCATGAGCGCGGAAGCCACCGTGGTGCGCAACTACTTGGATGTGCTGATGAACCTGCCGTGGGGCACCAAGAGTAAATTGAAAAAAGACTTGGTGTTTGCCCAGCGCGTGCTGGATGAAGACCACTTTGGGCTTGAAAAGGTGAAAGAGCGCATTGTGGAGTACTTGGCCGTGCAACAGCGCGTGCAAAAGCTGAAGGGCCCGATTTTGTGCCTGGTTGGCCCCCCAGGTGTGGGTAAAACCAGCTTGGCGGAAAGCATTGCCAAAGCCACGGGCCGCGAGTACGTGCGCATGGCCTTGGGGGGCGTGCGCGATGAAGCCGAAATCCGTGGTCACCGCCGCACCTACATTGGTGCCTTGCCAGGGAAAATCATCCAAAACCTGAAAAAATCCGGCACCAACAACCCGTTGTTTCTGTTGGATGAAATTGACAAATTGGGCCAGGACTTCCGGGGCGACCCCAGCAGCGCTTTGTTGGAAGTGTTGGACCCTGCCCAAAACCACACGTTCAGTGACCACTACTTGGAAGTGGACTTTGACCTCTCCGATGTGATGTTTGTGTGCACTAGCAACAGTTTCAACATTCCGCCGGCGCTGCGCGACCGGATGGAAATCATCCGCCTGAGCGGTTACACGGAAGAAGAAAAAATTGAAATCGCCAAAACCCACCTGCTGGGCCGTGCTATGGAAGACAACGGGTTGAAAAAAGGCGAACTGGATATTTCCGACGAGGTGCTGCGGGATATGATCCGTTACTACACCCGCGAAGCCGGTGTGCGGAACCTGAAACGCACCATTGATAGCCTGTGCCGCAAAGCCGTGAAGGAGATTTTGCTGGATACCAAGGCCGAGAAAAAAGCCTCCAAACCCGCCGCCAAAGGCAAAAAAGCCAAAGGCAAGGTTGTGGAAACCAAACGGGATATGGTGCGGATTACCAGCGCAAACTTGGACAAATACCTCGGCGTGCGGCAGTTCAGCTTTGGCTTGAAAGACGATGCCGACCAAGTGGGCTTGGTGAACGGTTTGGCATGGACGGAAGTGGGGGGCGATATCCTCCAGATTGAAGCCACCGTGCTGCCCGGAAAAGGCAAGCTGATGACCACGGGGAAACTGGGCGATGTGATGCAAGAGAGCATCCATGCCGCCAGCAGCTACGTGCGCCGTCAGGCCGATGTGTTGGGGATTAAAGAGAAATTTTGGGAAAAGAACGACATCCACGTGCACGTGCCCGATGGTGCCACCCCCAAAGACGGCCCCAGCGCGGGCTTGGCCATGGTGACGGCGTTGGTCTCGGCGCTCACCGACAACCCCGTGCGCAACGATGTGGCCATGACGGGCGAGGTTTCGCTCCGTGGACGTGCCATGCCCATTGGCGGGTTGAAGGAAAAACTGTTGGCTGCCTTGCGCGCGGGCATTAAAACCGTGTTCATCCCACAGGAAAACGTGAAAGACCTATCCGAAATGCCCGCCAACATTAAGGAAGGTATGGAGATTATAGCCGTGGACAACGTGGATGATGTGTTGCGCCAAGCCTTGGTGAAACCCGCCTTTAAAGGCAAAGCCCAACGGGTGAGCACCGCCAAGGTGGTGGAAAAGCCCACCAAGGCGCAAGTGGCCCACAGCGTGAAGGCGTTGGCGAAGGTCAAAAAATCCGCCAAAAAAGCCAAATCCACCCGCAGCGGAGCCCGCGCATGAGCGACGCCGCCGAGTTGATTGTGAAAGACAGCAACGGCACCCGCTTGGCGGACGGCGACAGCGTGATGGTGATTAAAGACCTGAACGTGAAAGGCTCGTCCCAAGTCTTGAAGCGCGGCACCATCGCTAAAAACATCCGCCTCACCCGCAACGCCGAGGAAGTGGAGTATGGTTCGGGCCGTGGCGCCACCGTGCTAAAAACCTGTTTTGTGAAGAAGGTTTAGGGGTTTTTGCGTTGCCGTGTAAGCAAATGCTGAAAATCTAAGCACTTTGGCAAACCCCTTGCTGGGCCTTGTGTGGTCGGCTTGTTTCTTTTATTTTCATAGTGTTATGCTTTGTCTTCTGTTGAAACCTTGTGCAAGCTTACGAAATGCAGGTCTTTTATCCTGCACAAACTCCGCAAAGGCGCGCTTGACAGCCTTGGCATCTCCGCTTGTAATGGTGCCATCTCACGCAACCGTAAGGTGGGCGCGGGGTCCGGGGGGCGGGTGCGTTTAAGGTGCCCGAGGAACCACGGCATTCAACCTAGGGAAAAGGATAAACCCATGAACAAAGCAGAACTCATCGCTGCAGTTGCCGCCGCCGCCAAGGTCAGCAAGACCGACGCTGGTAGCGTGATCGACAGCTTCGTTGAAGTGATCACCAAAAACCTGAAAAAAGGCAACGAAGTTCGCCTGACCGGTTTTGGTACTTTCACCACCGCCAAGCGTAAGGCCACCACGGGTCGTAACCCCCGCACTGGTGCCACCATCAAGATTGCCGCCAGCACATCGCCTAAGTTCCGCGCCGGCAAATCCCTGAAGGACGCTGTGAATTAATCGAAAGATAAATTCATAAGCCGCCCCTTCGGGGGCGGTTTTTTTATGCCGTACATATTTAAAAAACAAATCACATGGAGGGTGACACGATGAACAACAATTTATGGAACTTAAGGCGCGATTTTACCACTTACACCATGTGGGTGGCCAATGATTGGCGATGTGTGGAAGAATACGGGCGGGCGTATATCGGTATGGTTGCCAGCAAAAAGGTAGCAACGCTGAAAACTGAACAAGATATTTTAGAGTCTTGGCGGTTGGCCATGCGGCGCCATGCCACCTCGCGCAGGTTGCTGGCCGAAACCCGCACGGTGTTGGAGAAGGCAGGGGTGAATACCTCGCAGCTCCCCACCGAGCGGGTGTATGCGGGGTGTTGGGAGGATAGGATGCAAGGGAAAAGGGGTTAAAGACTCTTTTTTAAGGGGAAGCGCTTGACCTGCACCGTTCCACACCCTATAAAGCGCTCCAGCGGAGGCGTAGCTCAGTTGGTTAGAGTATCGGCTTGTCACGCCGAGGGTCGCCGGTTCGAGCCCGGTCGCTTCCGCCAGTTATTTGGGAAATTAGCTCAGCGGTAGAGCGTCTCCTTTACACGGAGAGGGTCGGGAGTTCGAATCTCTCATTTCCCACCATTTGATACAGAAAAGGCCCCTTGTGGGCCTTTTCTGTATCAAATGGTGGGACTAAGGGGTGCGGACCGCCGCAGGCAGTTCGACACAAACATTGGCGAGCTTGCGAGCCTAGGTTTGTGCAACGTTGCCCTTACAACGTTATCTCTCATCCCCTCAAGGTTTTTTGTTATATTTTCATGTTATGTACCACCCCAAAACACCGCACCCCCGGTTGGCCGGGGGTGGGTATATCAAACTTTATGTTCTTTGATAATCAATAGAGACATAATTGCCCCTATTGCTGCCAAACCCCACCAGTAGTTTTGCGTAGCCATTCCCACGCAAGCTCCTGTTGATGCGGCATTTATTATCACAGCAAAAGTTTTGTTCTGCATCCTACCCTCCAACGGTTATGCTCACGCAGCCGCCCAGGCAGAACGCTTGGGAAACGATAAGGTGAGCCTAGATGCATACGATTATGGGGGGGGGTACAAGTGCGGCTGACATGTCCTGACAGGGCTTGATACTTAAAACCTACCACCTAATGCCTGCCCCCTACTTACAGGCCACACCCCCACCCCCAAACATGCCCCACCCCCTAGGGGTTAGGGGTGTATTCAGGTAAGCTGGGGCAAACCTTAAAGGGCCTGTTTGCGCGTATGGATATTGTAGACCTGATGATTGCCGACCACGTGATTGGGGTGACCGACCTCCATAACCTGCCGGTAACCGTGCAAAAAGACCCTGAAGCCCTGATTGAAGCCCTTGGGAAAGCTGGGAAACTCACCAGCAACCAGCAAAGCCGCTACAAGGCCGTGGCGTATGATTTCCCTGTAAAAAACGACGACGAAATGGCCAAGCTAACCCCTCACCAGGTGGAAGGGGTGGACCGTGACTTTATGCAGTTTTACACCGCCTGCCCGATAGAGCTGGGCCGTGGCACGGTGATATGGGCGGCGGCCGACCTGCCCAACAAGCGTCTGCACAGCGAAATATTGCTGCGCAACCGCAAAAACAATCACCTGTTTGTGTGGGCCAGCCCCAAAAGCGTGGAAAGCGCCATTGAGCGGATGAACAAGCGGGAAGGCCACAGCCTGAAGTTTTTGGTGGAAAACGCCTACGCCCAAATCAACGCAGGGAACGACGATTCGGTGATTCCGTTGGTGGACGAAATTATCCGCACCGCCTACAAAAACCGCGCCAGCGACTTGCACATTGAAATTTTAAACCGCAAACCCACCGTGATGGCCCGCATTGACAACGAGCTGGAAGAACTGGTGAACCTGCCCATTGAGGTGTACGACCGCGTGGTGGGCCGCCTGCGCCACATGGCGGGCGTAAGTGCCGAAAACTTTAAAAAGCCCCTGTACGGCCGGATGACGTTTGAGCTGACCAACCGCCAAAGCGTGGATATTCGCTACACCACCCAGCCGATTACCTTGGAAAACACGGCCAAAATCGCCATGCGCTTCCTTCGCCCCTTTGAAGGCAACATGGACACGTTCGGTTACGCCGACGAAACCATTGATAAAATCGACCAACTGATGCGCTTTGAAGAAGGCGTGATTATTTTTGCAGGGCCAACCGGTTCTGGTAAATCGACAGCTTCGCGCCTGATGATCCGCCGCGGCCAACGCCCTGGTCAAAACGTGATTAGCTACGAAAAGCAAATTGAAGAACGGATGGATAACGTCATCCAAACCGAAGAAGATTTGGCCAGCGGCGTGAACCTGGAAAGCTTTATGTACGCGGCTTTGGGGCTTGATCCCGACGTGTTGTTTATTGGTGAGGTACGTAGCCCCGAAGATACCCGCCGCGTGATAGATGCCGGTAACACGGGGCACTTGGTGATTACCACCATGCACGCCAACGATGCCTTTATGACCATGGATAGGTTGCTGCAACGGGGTGTGCCGCCCGAGCTGATTTTTGGGAACGTGCGGGGCATCATCGCCCAGCGTTTGGTGCGCCGCGTGTGCAAAAAATGCCGCGTGCCGTACGAGATTGATGCCGCCATGGCCGACGCCTTTAACGGCATCCGCCCTTTAGGTTTTAAAGCGGGCGATACCATTTACCGCCCCAACCGCAACGGCTGCGAAATGTGCCACTACCGTGGCTACATGGACCGTGTGGCCATGGAAGAAGTGCTGGAACTGTGGCGCCGTGAAATAAGCCGCAACGTGTGGAGCGCCAACCGCCTGCGGCCCGATTGGATTGATGTGGTGCGCGGCCAAGCCGCCGAAACGGGCATGAAAGACATGCTGTACCAAGGCCTCAGCCATGTGAAGCGTGGCATAACCACGTTGGAAGAGTTGGAACGCTTCTTCAGTGCCGACTTGGAGGCCGTGCATGGCTAACGCCCTGACAACCGGCGCGGGGGCAGGGGGCGGTTGGCTGAGTGGCAACCGTGGCGGAACCACCATGAGCGCCACCGACCGCGAACGCTTTTTTTTCTACATGGCCATGATGATGAAAACCGGCCAACCCACGGCGGAATCCCTCCGCGTGGTGGCCAAAGCGTTTAAAAGCGAAAAGCAAGAAAGCATTGCTAATGCCCTGATGGGCATGGCCCAGCGCGTGGCCCAAGGCCGTACCCTCAGCCAAGCCATGCTGAACGAGCGGAAAATGTTCTCCGACATCCACCGTGCTGCCATTTTAGCCGGCGAAGCCAGCAACAACATGCAAAAAAGCTTTGATGTGCTGCGGGTGCTGGAAGAGAAGAAGATATTGGCAGGCAGGGCCGGCATGGCGGAAATGCTGACGCCGTTGATGATGCTCATTTTAAGCCTTGTCAGCTTGTTCAATACTGGGTTACGCACCTTGCCGATTATGGCCAAGCTTGCGGAATCGCAAGGGAAACCCATTGGCATCATCCCCGCTGGGATTATGGTACTTACCAGCTTTTGTGCCGATTACTGGTACGTGTTTGCAGGGTTGTTGGGGATGGCCATTGCCGTGTTTGCAAGCTTGGTCTCCAACCCCCAAGGCCGCACGGTGTTGCATGCCGCGCAATTGCAAGTACCTGTTTATGGGCGGTTTTTGGTGTATCACACTTATGCCCAAATGCTGCTGTATTTCCCCTACCTTTTGGCGAGTGGCGTAAAGCCCAAACAGCTGATTCCCATTATGGAGGCCTTGGCCAGCAACACCATCATCCGCCGCCGGATTGACCAGTTTAACCACGTGATTACCACAGGCGGCAAACTCTCCGAGGCCATGAGCCGCAGCGGCTTCCCCGAATTGGTCATAACCCCCGTGAGCGTGGCGGAAAACTATGCCCCCACCAGCGGCAACACCAACGACGTGTTGATTGAAGGCATGCAGCACGCCCACGGCATCTTGGAGCGGATGCTGGCGGATACGCAACAAATGTATGTATCCGTTTTCAGCACCGTCTTGTGGTTGGCGGGTGGATTGGTCATGATGCTGGATATGTTATCCATCGTCATGTCGCAAGCTTAAGGAGGGGATATGCTCGAGCACTTAAATCTCCCCCCCGAACTGAAAGATAAAGCCCAGAAGGCATGGGCTGTGGCCAAGCCTGTGGTGCAGGCAGCGGGGCGTACCCTCAACACCTTGATGACAGCAGGCCGCACCCCCACGTTGGGCGATACCTTTAGCCACCTGTGCGTGGTGGGGCTGAACAAAAGCGAGCTGTTGCTGGCGGGCGAGCGTACCCCCGTGTTTGCCGATGCCTGGCAGGATTTGGCCGACGATAACCTCCGCAAAGGCTTGGGGCTGGTGTTTTTTGCCCCCCGCACGCTGGAAGGAACCCCCGTAAACCCCTACGTATTTTTGGCGGGGGATGGTGCGGTGGGGGCAGGCGAGGGCGAAGACACCGCCGCCTTGGCCCAGCAAACCATGCAAGGTATGGGGCTACTGGATTTTTGCCGTATGCCCCCCGCAGGCCCCAACCAATTGAACATGGTGCTGGCGGCAGATGTTCTGTTCCATTGGGATGTGCGGGATAACTACGTGCTGCCCACCACAGCCACGGGCTGGGTGCGGGATGTGGAGCAGGTGTTGAAAGGCTACCCCCGCACCACCAAAGCCACCCTTTATACCAACTGGGAAACCGACCTGCTGCCCCCCAGCGACCGTATTACCGTGCGCCCCTTGCGGGAAATGCCGGTAGCCGAAGGTGTGTGGTTGAACCAACCGACATTCCAGGAGCGCTACGGCACCATGGTGTTAGCCGTGGCCCTGATGGCCGCCACGGGCACATGGTTGCTGTTGCACAGCCAAAGCAGTGCGATTGAAGACGTGAACGAGCAGTTACGGGTGGTGGAGCAGCAAATCCCCCAAGGCGGTCGCATGAGCGATTTGGCCAAAGCCGTGGCCGAAGAAGAAAAATTTATGGAAAAGCGGGAACTGTTTTACTTGGCCGTGAAAGATACCGCCCGCGCCATTGGCACCAGCAGCATGAAGTTTGATAATTTTGAGGTGAAACAGCCCGACCCCCAAGTGCCCCCTACCGATTTGGTGGCCACCATCCAAGCCCCGAAAGATGCCTACCAAGGCTGGCTGCAAGAAGAGCCGATTGCCAAAGACGTGTTGATGGCCAGCGCCTTAATGACCGCCATCCGCAAACCTCCTGCCAACGTGTTCAAACTGGAAGGTCTTATCCCCCTAACCCCGGCCCTGAAAGAGCTGAAAGCCTTGGCGAAAGCCAGCAACAAAGGCAAAAATAAGCCTGTTGTGCCTGAAGGCGAGGTGCAGCCATGATGCGTTTTATGATCGGTTTGGCGGTATTGTTTCTAACCGTGGTGTGGGGCTTGTACACCTACAACAGCAACAGCGAACTGTTGATGATGAAAGAAGTGGGGCTGGAAGAAGCCCTGGGCAAACGGGATGAAGGCCAAAACCTGCAAGAACGCATCCGCAACGTGCGTAAAGTCAGCATGGTGACGGGCGATGACCAAAAGTTTACGATTGAACGGTTGCTGGATATCGGCAGCCCCGGCATGGAGTTCAAATTTGTGGGCCAACCCCGCGTGTACGGTGGCAACCGGGCGTTGTACCGCCATACATGGCGGATTGCGGGACCTGCACGGTATGCCGATAGCTTGGAACTTTCCCGTAAATTGGCCACTTTGCCCGGGTTTGTTGTCTATAAATACTGTTTTGGCTGTGCGTTGCCTCCTAAAGGCAGCCCGCCGGATGTAAAAATGGTGCAACTGGAGGGCTACCTGTATGTGTATGACCCCGCGTTGTTCTATTAAGGAGAACCCATGAGCCGTACGCTTGCCACCACCGCCCTGATTGCCCTGTTGGTGATGGCTGCTGGCGTGGAAGCCCAACAAGCCCCTGCCAAGCGGGCTGGCAGCGGCACGGCGTGGCCCCGTACGTTTACGGGCCAGCCGGATTTTGAATTCACCAAAGCTGAAATACTTGCCGAACGCGCACGGCAGGCCGAGCCGCAGGGAATCCCCGCACCCAAAGCGCCCACTCTTGCCGAACTGATGGAGGCCGGAGAAGTTGTGTTGATAGAGCTCCCCACCGTAACACCATCAGGCACGCTGGATATCAGTGGCACCATGGCTGCAAACCCCGCTGATACCTTGGCCGATTTTAACGCCGCGTTTGCAAGTTTGCCTTCGCTCACCACGGTGCATGAGGTGGATGTGACCGAGTTCCAAAAAGGCCTGCGCCACGCCGTACGCAAAGCGGTGGCGGCTTACAAATTTCAAGCCGGAAAGTACAGTTTGGGCCACATGGTAAATGCCGTCACGGTGCAGGCCGTAGTTACCTCGCCCGAGAAATACGCCGTGCTGGATGGCAAGCAGTACCACGAAGGCGAAAGCTTCCCCATGACCGTGTGGGCTGGCCCCAGTGATACCGAATTGTTGGATGCCATGGCCGCCCAGCTGCCCATGGAAGGCAGCATGGATCCCGAACAAGCGGCCCAATACCAGGAAGCTTACGAGAACGCGGTACAAGACCTTGCCAACCAACGCCAAGCCAATCCCCGTACCTTTCAAAAACAGGTAATTGTGCCCGTGGTTGTAGCTGCCATAAAGCAACGATTGGTTGTGTTGGAATTTAACGGTCAACGCCATGAACTCCCCATCCGCTATGCGTACTGATGCGGGCCAGCAGGGGGCGGTATCGCCGTTTATGTTCGGGCTTCTGGTGGGGATGAGCGTGTTTTCGGTTATGAGCGCCCATTGGGCTCAAAAAGAGCTTGCAACCTTACAAGCCAAACAAAATGCCCGCGCCCAAACTAACGCGGAAGACGTGGTGAAAGCCCTCGAGTTTGCAGCTATGACCGAAACACGGGCCACGTACTCCGATGATTTTGGTATGGAGCGGGCCAAATCCAGCATGGCCCTTGCCACGGGCAAAACCCGAGGTGGGCAAGAGTATATTGTGAACGTGCAAGATGGTGGGGAAGGGGCCTTTGGCGCGGGCGATAAAAAAATAGCCGTGACGGCCAGCGACGATACGTTGCTGCGTGCCAAGGTTTACCAAACCGACTCGGCAGAGGATGTTACCGATTTTCAAAACAAAGACCAAACCCAAGTTGCTACACTGGATACAGGTGCTATTCGGGATAGGCAGGTGCGAACAAGTTTAAAAGCAATGGAAGGCTTGGCTGAACAGGTTTATGCGTTTTATGCTGGGCATATGAGGTTCCCCACCGATGGAGAATATGCCGAACTCAGAGCCAAGTTCCCCTACCGCGATGCCTGGGGTGGCCAATTTGACTACACCCGTGGCAGCGATGAAAGCGCCACCCTTGAGTTTACCACGCCCTGGAATTATACTCAGACATTACCTTTAAGCCTGAAAGAATAAGAACAAAGGCTGGTTATGCACATAAAAAAATACCTTTCCCACGCACGGGCCCAAGCTGGGGCAATGTTTGGTATGGATGCACGGATTGCCCTGATTGTGGCAGCCATACTGACGGCGGCCGGGGGGATTACCTTGATGTCCAAACTGGAGCGTGGCTACGCCGAACGGGCCGAAGTGGGGGTAGATAAATTGCGGGATGGCGTGTTGAAGTTTTACCAGCAAATCGGCGTCAACCGTATGGCTGTGACGTTGGATGAAGTGTTTCAAAACGGTTTGGTGGATGACCCTGACTTAAAAAAAGACCCATGGAACAACCCGTGGTACTACCAAAGCTTCAGCAGCAACGTCAGTTTGGAAGGTACGTTGGTGAATGTACATTTTGCGGTGATTTACAGTGCGGGGAAAGACGGTGTGAATAACTCGCCCGCCCTTTCCAGCGAATTGGATTATGCCGAATGGCAGCCTTTGGGCGATGATATTGGCATCAAGGTTTCCACGCGGGATATCGAAGTGGCCCGCAAAGCCGAATACGTGGCCCGTGCCCAACTGATTGTGGATAAGCTGGAAGCGTTGGAATCCACAACCTTTGTGGAAGCTCAAAATGCCTGCGCCGGCGCCGAGCAGCCCACATGGTGCAGCGACTTGAACAGCAAAAATTACACCCAGTTCAATTTTTACCCCAAAAGCGACAAAGACAAAACCGAAGGCACCATTTACTACCAAGTGGACGTGCTGGGCAAAACCCCCTACGTGGGCGGTAACGAAGACGATATGCAGCGCCTGATGGGCGACTTGGGCCTTCCAACCAGCTATTCCCGTGACCCTTGGGGCCGTATCCTTAACTATCACAGCAATGTAACCGGCCGTACGGATCCACCGTTTTCAGCCTCATTGTGCTTCAGTTTGGATGGCGGGGATTGTTTTGAATCCGCCACAAACCCTTAAGGGGTTGACAGGGCCGTGGTGGTTTGGGTAGCATAACCCTATGTCGTGTGTACGTACTCGTAATGTGCTGTTGGTAAGCCTGCTGGCCCTGCGTGTGCTGCGCTAGCGCGCAGATGATAACCCCGCCCTTTTTTTGGAAATAACCTTTTCACCACCAAGACAGAAAGTTCGTAACTATGCCCATATCCCATCACGGTACGGTATGTACCTCTCTTCAAACCATTCAAGCCGAAATCAAGCGTTATGGCGGTAAAGTAACGCTGCGAGAAGTTGCCAAAGGCCAAAAAGCCATCCGCGGCACAGCCCACATGCGGGATGTAACTGCGGCCGATGTTGCCACATGGTACCACGAAGGTATTGCTGTTGAGGTAACACCACTTTGGGCGATGGAAGCTAATGTGGGTGACCGTATCTCCCGCGCCGCTTAGAGTGGCGCTATGAAGCTTGTATGGCCCTTGGAAGCCCGTACCGTTCCTGCCGCCGCTGTGCGACAAGGGCTGGTGCCATGGACATGGGGAGATAACCTTACGGCGGTAGGCATGATAGTAGCCGTGCTGGCTTTAGCCCCGTTGCATGGTCTGTGGGCGGTGGCGTTGGCGTTCCCTGTGGCGCGGTTGGCTGTGCTGGATGCCAGTGCCTACTTGTTGCCCCACCTGTACACGGTGCCTGTGATGGTCTTGGGGCTGGGTGTAGGGCAGGGGGCTCAGCACGGGTGGTGGATAGCGGGTGTGTTGGTAGCCCGTGAAGTGGCTATGCGGTTGCCGTTCAAAGTGGGCCTCAGCGGAGGCGATTTTATGTTGGTGGCTGCTATGTTGGGTTGGCTGGAGCCGTATCAGGTATGTATCGCCGCTGCCATGGGCTGCGCGCTGTGGGTGCCTGTGGCCTTCATGTTCCCCAAGCAGGATGTGCCTTTGGGTGTGCCGTTGATTGTGGGGTGGTTGGTATTTTCTCTGGGTTCGGCCTTGCCGATGGCCCGTAGCTGGCCCATATATGGCTTATGACCCACATCTGCGCTTGGCCCGAATGTACCGCGGAAGGAACCTTCCCAGCCCCGCGCGACCCTCGCAACCTGCAAACGCGCCAGTACTTTTGCCAGCCCCACATCAAAGAGTTTAACAAGCGGTGGGACGGCCTGAAAGGCTTTAGCCCCGACGAAATGTTCCGCATGCAAAACGGCGGCCCAAGTTGGGATAAACCGACGTGGAAAATGGGCCTGAAAGGCCATGGCGAACAAGCTGCCGGCAGCCCCTTTGGCAACGCCCAGGATTTGTTCGAGTTCTTCCAGCACCGCACGGCCACCGAAGGCCGTGCCGCCCCGCGTTCGCTGGTGCTGCCAGCCGATGTGAAGGAAGCCTGCGTGATTTTCAACATCGATGCCCCTCTGGACGAAACGACATTGAAAAAGCAGTATTTGGCGCTGGTGAAGCAGCACCACCCGGATGTGAACAAATCCGCCCACGCCGAAGAACACATCAAACGTATCAACGTGGCGTACAAGATTTTGACGGCGTACCAAGCAGGCTGAACGACGTTATCCCTGCACCGAATCATCCATGGTGGGTAATGGAGCCTCTTTTGCTGGCGGGGTAATCAACTGTTCCATCGTGGTGGGTTCCAGCCAGCCGGGCTTGGATTCTACTGTTTTGGCTGTGGGTTTGATGTTGCTGGGGCGTATGTTCACCTCGCCAGCTTGTTCCTTGGCCAAGTTTTCGCGTTCCAAATCCCAGCGCATGGCATCAAAGCGGCGGATATCCCACGCCGATTCTTCGGCCAGACGGCGGATGAGGGCTTCGCCCAAGTCGTACATGCGGCCACGGTCCATCTCTTTCGTGGGGCTGCGGCCGTTGAAGGTATCGCGGGTTTGTTCAATGTTAAAGCGGTACACGCGGTTCAGCACCACACGGCTGTCGGGCCTGCGGGCCACCATGCGGGCCTCCACACGGGTAAAGTAGCGGCCAAAGCGTCCGCTTTTCCAATCACCGCCGATAATACGGGTTTGGAAGGTAAGCAATTCCATTTCCACCTTGTAATGCTTGGGCATCACGGGGCGGTAGGCCATGTATTTGTTCATCAGCACGGGCACGCGGTAGGTAATGCCTTGCATCAGCTCGTCGGGTTCGTACTCGTACAACACTTCATCCGGCGCCGTAAACGCGGTGCTGCGGGGGTAGCGGGCATCTTCAAAGCGTACCAGCTCCACGCTAAAGTCGCTGGCGGATAATATCCGTTCTTGCACTGTGGGCTCGCGGTGGGTGTAGCCCAAACCTTCATACGGTGGTAACTCGGTCGCATCGCGCACCGTCCAACCTTTCAAGGTGGAGCACCCGTTCAGGGCCAGTGCCAGCAAGGTGGCTCCCAGTATCAGCACAAAACCCATTTAGTTGGCCTTTCCGTTGACGGTTTGCTGTTGCACCAAAACCTGCCCGAATTGGTCGGCCAGGTTCCGCACACAGGCATCAAACAGCTTGTCCCACATTTTGGCGTTGCGGGCTTGGGGGGTCAAGGCTACGGTATTTTTATCGGCCCACACCTGTTGCGCCATTTCATCCAATTCAAACCCACGGTTTTGAACCTCGCTGCACATAATGGGTTTGTGGGCCAAGGGGCGGTTGTAAGCATCCACACCTTCCACCTTCATGGCCATGGAGAGGGCAAAGCTGTCGTCAAACGTGGTGGTTTCAAAGTGGGTGAGGGTTAGGTTCAGGCTGGCGTTCTCGCTGCCAAACAAGGTGTAGGGCATGGCTTTGCGCAAGTTTTGTAAAAACGTCGTTTGGTTAAAGCCGTAGGGCATGGGGTCGGTAAGCTCGGCCTCGCTGCGGGCATCGGTAATGCTCCCCACGGTAAAGCGGTAGGGCAGGGGCATGGGCTGGGGTGGCGGTGCGCAGGCGGTAAGGGTGAGCAGGGCGGCAAGGGCAAATAGAGGCTTCATGGCCCATGCTAGCACCCCTAGGTTGGGCTGGTTAGCGATCTGCCCCGTTGGTGGGCAGTTGGGTGGGGGCTTCTTGGCTTTCAGGTTCCAAGGTAACTCCACAAATTTCAGCAATACGTTGGGTTGTTTCTCCAAAAATACGGGATGTGTGGCGGCATTTGGCGGCATTTGAAAGCGTCATTTTGGAAAGCCCGTTGTAGTAGTCTCGAACAAGTTGTTCCGCTGCTTCGGTGAGGGATATTTTTTCGGACTTTGCTGTTTTGATAACGTTTTGAGGGGTAAGTTTTTTGGTCGAATGAGGTTTCAAAGCCGTGGTTGAGCGTGGTTGGCGAGGTTTTTTGAGTTGAGGTTTTGTAACTACGGGTGGGGTAACATGGCGCACAGGAAATGGAGGTAGAATATCGCGGCACATAGCACGAACAGTTGTTGGGGATGTTTTGTAAATGGAGGCAAGGAGTTCTTCAATTAACTGAGAGTCCGAAACAACCTCAAGGTAGCTTCTGTAAGAATCACGTATTTGAGAGCGTTGTTCTTCCGTAATTCCATTGGTGATGGGTTTGGGAAGAGGCGGTAACGGTACATGCTGAGGTTGAGGAAGTGTGGTCGTAGCAAGTGATTTGGCTGCGGGTGGACGGCCTCTCTGTTTCACCATAAACGTGTCGTTATGAACAATTCTGGAAGGTTTGGGCGGCAAAGGGATGGATGGTACTTCAGGCGCAGGTCCCATATCTTCCTCGGCATCGCTAACCGCTTGTACGAGTGTGGTGGTTGGGACTGGTTTTTTAGCAAGCTTCATGTACTCAGGCGCTGGTTTGGAAAGCAATGCCTGAAGTTTGGCCATGCCAGCCTTGGTCAACATGCCATGGCTATCCAATCCACAAAGTTCCCGAACCTCTCCGTCAACAATGTACGACATTCTGGGGTATCGCCCGCATATTTTCTCCCATGCAAGGTTGGGGTCGCTGCGTTGTTCAAGATAAATTTTTGCAAGGTTTGTAAACTCACGTGCAATATTTTGAGCGTTAGAGGAAAAGGTTTTGGGTTTTGCTTTGGACATAGTTATGTATACTTTGAGCAGTGTGTATCGTCAAGCCCTCGTTCGTTGCCCCACCACAACCCGTTCCCGCCCTGCCATGTCGGGCAGGGTGGAGACGGCGGTATAGCCATAGTGGGCCAAAAGGGCTGTCACAGCGGCGGCTTGAGTGTGGCCTACCTCCAACATCAGCCAGCCGTGAGGTTTGAGAAGAGGGGCGGCGGCGGGGATGAGGGCTTGATAGATGGCCAAACCCTCATTCTCGGCCAGCAGCGCCTCGCGGGGTTCGTGGGTGCGCACGCAAGGCTCCAGCGCGGCGTACTCGGCGGGGGAGATGTAGGGAGGGTTGGAGAGGATAAGATCAAACAGCCCTTCCACGCCCTCCAGAAGGTTGGTGGGAGTGAGGGTAAGGCGGGCGGCTATGCCTGCTTCGGTGGTGGTGCGGGTGGCGGTGGCGATGGCGGCGGGGCTGATATCCGTTCCCACGGCGGTAGTAAGGGGACGTTCCAGCAAAATACTCCCGATAATGGCCCCACTGCCTACGCCTACTTCGGCAATGCGGGCAGGGGCGGTGGGGGGGAGGACATTCAGCACGGCGTGCACCAAGGTTTCGGTATCCGGCCGCGGGATGAGCACGCTTGGGCTTACATACCAATCCCGCCCCCAAAACGGGGCATAGCCCAGCACGTAGGCCAAGGGCTCGCCCGTCAGGCGGCGGGCCACCAAAGCATCCAGTGCGGTGATACGATGGGCTGGGAAGGGGGTTTGTTCGGCTTTGAGGAGAGTTTGGTCATCCATTCCCAGCACATGGGCCACCAGCGCACGGCCTTCCCGCGGGGCGGGGGCAAGGGGTTTCAATGCGGCTTGGGTGGCGCGCCACGTGTGGCCGAAGGTGAGCATGGGAAAGCTATAGAAGGGATTGGCTTGACAAACAAGGGATTTGGACTTATAAAGTGAGCGTTGATGGTACTTAAAAAGGGGCGCTTCCACGCCCCTTGCTTTTTAGTAATGGATGATAATTACGACAATAAGCCGTAACTTTTCAAACATCACATCGAGCATGCCACAGAGGTTCATGGCATCTCTCCCTTTGGTTGATGGTACTTGAGGAGAGGCCACCTTGCGGCAACGTGAATGTATCAGATTTCAAACATCGTTCAAGATATGTGTAACATATTTTAATGTGAAGAGGCGTTACTCTGCCATCGCCGCCAAGCGTTCCGCCACGTCGGCGCGGTGAAGCTCGTCCATCAGGTTGCCCAGCGTGCGGCCGCCCACCATGATATCCGGCATGTTGTGCACGGAAAACTCAATGCGGTGGTCGGTGACGCGGTTTTGGGGGAAGTTGTAGGTGCGGATTTTTTCGCTGCGGCCGCCGCTGCCCACCATGGATTTGCGGGCGCCGGCGCGGGCGGCCTCTTCAATCTCGCGCTTGGCGGCCAGCAGGCGGCTGCGGAGCACGCCCATGGCTTTGATTTTGTTTTTGATTTGGCTTTTTTCATCCTGGCATTGCACCGCCACGCCGGTGGGGATGTGCGTGATGCGCACCGCGCTGTCGGTCGTGTTCACGCTTTGGCCGCCGGGGCCGCTGCTCCGGAAAATATCGATCCGCAAGTCTTTGGCATCGATGGTAATATCGGTTTCTTCGGCTTCCGGCAGTACGGCCACGGTGGCGGCGCTGGTGTGCACGCGGCCTTGGGTTTCGGTATCCGGTACACGTTGCACGCGGTGCACGCCACCTTCAAACTTTAGGCGCTGGTACACGTTTTGGCCGGATATTTTGGCAATGATTTCTTTGTACCCGCCTTTGTCGCTGTCGCTGGCATCTTGCACCTCAAACCTCCAGCCTTGGGTTTCGGCGTAGCCTTTGTACATGCCAAACAAATCGCCTGCAAACAGCGCGGCTTCATCGCCGCCCGTGCCCGCGCGTACTTCCAAAATCACGTTCCTATCGTCGGCATCGTCTTTGGGGAGGAGTAAAATCTTCAGTTCTTCTTCCAGCGGGGGCAGGGCGGCGCGCACCCGGTCCAGCTCTTCTTGGGCAAAAGCCTTCATGTCGGGGTCTTTTGCCATGTCGTCGGCGGCGGCGCGGTCATCCAACAGGCCAAAATAGCGGGTAAAAGCCTCCATCACGGGCTTCAGCTGAGAATATTCTTTGTTCAGTTTGGTCATGTGGGCAATGTCGCTGGCCACATCGGGGCTTTGCAACGCAGCCTCCACGGCTTGGAAGCGGGTGCGTATTTTGGTGCCTTGCGAGGTAAAATCCATAGGGTGTGTGTAGCCCAGCGGGGCCACCTTGTCTAGGTATACAATATGTGGTGGGCGGGGGAGTGTCAGGTAGAC
>JBAQUT010000040.1:0-3689 GCA_049297695.1 Alphaproteobacteria bacterium
CGCTCCTACTACGCCCCATAGTGGGGGCTTCGTAGGACGGGTTACGCGTGCCATGACGATACCTTTAAGCCACAGGGGGGTAGGTTTTTGCTGGATACACCTTGGGGAAATATGGCGGATTTGGCGGGAGTGAGGTAAGGTTGGCCACCGACGAACATGAGGCTGATGTGGCTGTGAACAAACCTATCCGTGGCGTACCCAAGGGGATGAAGCCCCAGCGCCGCAGTATGATGAGCGACCGTTTGCGGGAAGGGTGGGGCGTGATGTTGGCCGTGGTGGCCATGTATGTGCTGATGAGTTTGATAACCTACACCCCCGCCGACCCCAGCCTGAACAACGCCGCACCCGTGCCCATGGTGGCCAACTGGGGGGGACAGGTGGGGGCCTATGTGGCAGATTTTTTGATTATGGTGTTCGGGTTGGTGGCGTATGCCTGGGTGGTATGGTTGGGCTACCATGCCTACAACCACATGCGGTTGTTGAGCGGCCCCAGTGCGGCCTTGCAGGTGGTGACGGTGCCGTTGTTTTTGGTGGCGGCGTGTGTGTTGGCGTTGATGGTATCGCCCTTGCCCGAATGGCCTGCGGGTGCTGTGGGGTTTGGCAACGGGGGGTTGTTGGGCAAGTTGGTGGCCAAGCTGTTGGTGCCGTTGTTGGGCCATGTGGGCTGCACCATGGTGATGATGGCCTTGCTGGTGTTGAGCGTGTTGTGGTTGACGGGTTGGACGTTGAGCCAAGTGAAGGCCAGCAGCATTTGGGCCTACAAGGTGGCGTGCGTGTTTGGTGTGATGGCGGTGCGGTTTGTACAGCGGTTTCAATTTAAGTTGCCCGAACAGATGGATTTGGGGTTAAGCCACCCCACCCCCAAGCGGCCCAAGCCTGTGATTGTGCGGGTAGCGGAGGAAACGGCGCCCGAACCCAGCGCGCGGGTGGAACGGGAAAAGCAAACCAGTTTGCCCTTGGGGTTGAGCGGGGAATTCCAGTTACCTGGTTTGGATTTGTTGGATGAAGTGGCCAGCAAGGCGGGGGAAGAAAGCGAAGAGGCGTTGGAACAAAATGCCCGCCGCATTGAGGCGGAATTGCGGAATTTTGGTGTGGATGGCGTTGTGGGGAACATCCGCCCCGGGCCCGTGATTACCATTTACGAGCTGGAGCCTGCGGCGGGAGTGAAGACCAGCCAAGTGGTGGGGTTGCAGGATGATTTGGCGCGGGCGATGAGTGCGGTGAGCATCCGTATTGCCCCTATGCCCGGCCGCAACGTGCTGGGGATTGAAGTGCCCAACCGCAAGCGGGCCATGATTGGGTTGAAAGAGTTGCTCTCCACCGAAGATTTTGAGCACAACAGCGGCAAATTGGCGGTGGCCATGGGGGTGGATACGGGGGGAATCCCCGTGTTTAGCGACATTTCCAAAATGCCCCACGCGCTGATTGCGGGGACGACGGGGAGTGGGAAAAGTGTGGCGATGAACGCGTTTATCATCAGCCTGTTGTACCGCATGAGCCCCGATGAACTGCGGTTTTTGATGGTGGACCCCAAGATGTTGGAATTGAGCATTTACAACGATATTCCCCACCTGTTGTGCCCCGTGGTGACCGACCCCATGAAAGCCGCCACGGCCTTGAACTGGGTGGTGAAGGAAATGGAAAACCGCTACCGTTTGATGAGCGAGTTGGGGGTGAAAAATTTGGCGAGCTTCAACGCCAAATTTGTGGAATTGCAGGCGGAGGACAAGATACCCAGCAAGATGGTTCAGGTGGGTTTTGACCTGCAAACCGGCGAGCCCAAGTTTGAAGAGCAGCCCTTGGCCACCAAGCCCTTGCCCCACATTGTGGTGGTGATTGACGAGTTGGCGGATTTGATGATGGTGGCGGGGAAGGCTGTGGAATTCAGCATTGCGCGGCTGACCCAGATGGCGCGGGCCAGTGGGATACATTTGCTGGTGGCCACCCAGCGCCCCAGTGTGGACGTGGTGACGGGGTTGATTAAGGCGAACATTCCCACCCGTATCAGCTTTAGCGTGGCGAGCAAGATTGACAGCCGCACGGTGCTGGACAGCATGGGCGCGGAAGCCCTGCTGGGTAAGGGTGACATGTTGTTTATGGCCAACGGCAGCGGGCAGTTGGTGCGCTTGCACGGGCCGTTTGTGAGCGAGGACGAATGCACTCGCGTGGCCAACTTTTTGAAGGAACAAGGCGAGCCCAACTACGTGGAGGACGTGATGAAGGGTGGCCCCGCGCAGGTGCCCGGCACCAAGGGAGCCAACGGCGGGCATGTGGAAGAAGGTGAAGGGAGCGACGGGGCGGAGATGTTCAACCAAGCCGTGGAGATTGTGGCCAAGGAAGGCAAGGCCAGCACCAGCTTTTTGCAGCGGCATTTGAAAATTGGGTACAACCGCGCGGCGGATTTGATTGATAAGATGGAGGCGGAGGGGATGATTAGTGCTCCGAACCATGTGGGGCGAAGAGAGGTCTTGGTCAAACGCTAGGATTGAACCTTGAGGGCTTTATTGATGAGGTTGGATAAGCCGATATCGTTGAGGGGTCTGAATGTAGGAAGTTTTCGTGCTTTCTCAATTTCAACCCACTCAGCTTTTTTGGCGTAATTCTTTTCGTCTCCATCTAAATTGTCTGTCGAGAGTGTTCCTACAGGATTTGAACAAACATAAATAAGCCTTAAACATTGAAGAAATTTATCATGTTCTGAAGTGTAAAAATCAGCATGGACATGAAGAACATCGTTGATGGTAATGGAAGTTAGGCCGGTTTCTTCAAAAACTTCCCGTTGAAGGGCTTGGTGAGGTGTTTCACCCAATTCAATGCCGCCACCAGGCAGTGTCCAAAAATCATAATGAGGACATAACAAAATATGGTTGTTATGGAGAATTAAAGCATATGCAGCATTGCGGAGCTTAAGGTGAGAGGTTTCAACGGTGGTAGAACCCCCATTTTTATCAATGCAGACGGTATTTTGAAGCATGGGAATTACTTTACACCCATCCAAACACTTTGCAAGAATACGCTGATGTAGGCGAGGGATTGGGCGTTCACGCCGTGGGCCAAGTTGGGGATGAGGTGGCTTTCCACGGGGAAGCCGAGTTCCGACAGGCGGCCAGCGGCGTGGAGGGTGTTGTCGGCGGGGACGACGTTGTCGTCGGTTCCGTGGAGGAGGAGGGTGGGGGGTGTTTGAAACCTGGGGGGCATGTCGTCATCCCACATCAGCACGCCGCTGTGGGCGATGATGCCGCCGATTTTATGGGGCCAGCGGGGGGCGGAAAAGAGGGCGGTCATAGCGCCTTGAGAGAAGCCCATGACAGTTATATTTTGGGGCGGGATTCCGAGTTTGGTGATGATTTCCGTGTGGATGTAATGCCAGAGGGCCTGGCTGGCGGCTTCGATGCCGTCGCGGTCGCGGAAGGTCCAGGATTTGTCGGAGAACCATTGGTAACCGGAATCGAACTGGGGGACGCGTTGAGGGGCGTTGGGGCAGAAGAGGGAGAGGGATAGGTTGGGAAGATTGGCTTGCAGCGGGGCGTGGAGACCGATGAAATCGTGGCCATCGGCGCCGAAACCGTGAAGGCAGACGAGGGTGTGGGTGGGGTTTGGGGGGATGATGGTGGGGCCTGTGAGCATAGGACAACATTACAGGAGTTTGACGGTGTGTGCAAAAAAGTTAGGATGCTAGGGTACTAGGA
>JBAQUT010000041.1:0-2386 GCA_049297695.1 Alphaproteobacteria bacterium
CCTCCATACTTCATCATTAACAGAAAGACTCCCCCATGAACCCCCGCACCCTCGCCCTTGTTGCCCTTGCAGGCCTTTTGGCCACCGCTTGCGCCACCAACCCGGATGGCACCACCGCCAACCCCAACACCATGGGCGGGGCGGCCATCGGCGCCGCCGCTGGGGCTTTGGGTGGCTACTTCAGCAGCGGCAACAGCGATGACCGCCGCATCAACGCCGTGCTCGGCGCCGGTGTGGGCGCCCTAGCTGGCGGCGCCGTGGGCAAATATATGGACAATCAAGAAGCCGCGATGCGCCAAAGCCTCCAAGGCACGGGGGTCGATGTGGAGCGCCAAGGCTATAACCTCATGCTCACCATGCCCAACAACGTCACGTTCGGGTTTGACGACGCCACGCTGCAAGCCTCCGCCCGCACCACATTGGCCACGGTGGCGGGTGTGCTCAACCAATACCCCAGCACGATGGTGGACGTGGTGGGCCACACCGACAGCGTAGGCACCGACAGCTACAACATGAATCTCTCCCACCGCCGCGCCCAAGCGGTTACCAGCTACCTCATCGGGCAAAGCGTGGTGTCCCAACGGCTGGTCATGCGCGGCATGGGCGAACAGTTCCCCGTGGCCGATAACGCCACCGAGTCTGGCCGCGCCCAAAACCGCCGCGTGGAAGTCCTCATCGCCCCCGTGCGGGAAGGGATGTAACATTTCCAACGTCTCAACAACAAACCCCGCATCGCGGGGTTTTCTCTATTCACACTACCTTAACGCCCTTCAATGTTCGCCCAAATATCTTGAGTTGCCTGTTCGGGGTTGGTAGCGTCCGTAATAGGTCGGCCAATCACCAAATGGCTTGCACCTGCATCCATAGCCTTCCGAGGCGTCATAACTCGGCTCTGGTCACCTTTATCGTTCTCAGGCATACGGATGCCCGGAGTTACGATGAAAAAATCATCTCCGCAGGCAGCCCGTACAGCCGATGCCTCTTGCGGCGAACACACAACACCATCCAAACCAGCGGCTTGGCCCAATTTAGCCCGATGCACCACAAGTTCCAAAGGGGTCATCGTGGTTACACCTTGTTCACGCACATCGTTGGCATCAAGGCTTGTCAGCACGGTTACACCCAAAAGCTTCGTCTTACTGTTCTCCAAACCTTTACGGGCCGCCACAACCGTCTTGGTGTCAAACACATGGATGTTCGTAAATTCGGCTCCCAGCTTGGCAATATTCCGCATGGCACCCTCAACCGTGTTGGGAATATCCAAAACCTTACCATCCAAAAACACACCTTTGCCTTGGGCATGGAGTTCTTTGATCAATTCCAAACCGCCCGCATAAATCAATTCCAAACCCACTTTGTAAAGGTTCACCTTATCACCCAAACGGGTCACACAATCACGGGCCACACCTAATGTCGGAAAATCCAAAGCAACAAACACACGGTCACGGGGTTGAAGGGTCATGGGCATTTCCTCTCATACGGTTGATAATTCAAAACGCATACAACGAAGGCGCAAGTACTGTCAATAAACAAACTTGAGTTCAATACCCCCGTACATCCACCACCCGATCGTCCGGAGTCTTTGGGTACACCCGCTGGCCGCACCCACCCAAAGCTACGGCCACAATCAGTATCAGCATCATGTATGTTTTCATGCGTGGCAGCTTACTCCCCAAATGGCAGCGGGTAAAGCCCACGCACCACCATGGCGTCGGGGGTTACGGCATACAGCACGCTCACGTCCAAGGGCTGGACCACCCCCATCATGGGCCCCGCCACGGCCGAGCCCTGCCACACCAACCCCACCCCCCGCTCCAGTGCCGCGGTCTGAAGGCCCTTCAACCCACCCCCTTCCTCCAGCACCACAGGCTGCCCCCACGGTAACCCTAAACCTTGCCCCACCACGGCACGGGCCACACTCGGCACACCTTGTACTGCCACAAAACCCTCCACAGGCTTTAAACCTTTCAACAGCACATCTGCCACCACTTCCTGCGCATACCCCACCACAGGGGGGGGCACAGGCCGTAAACTTGGCGCCATGGCCATACCCGCCGCCACGCACGGCACCGCCACCACAAACCCCAACCGCCACGGGGCACGGTAGGCCACCCGCGCCAGCCAACTCCCCGCATATACCCGCTGAACAGCCCATACCCCCACCACAACCCCCGCAGGAACCAACCACACCGCATCTTCAACCCCCACGGTCACATCCCACACATTCCCCATCACCCCCAACCGCATCAACACACCCGCCACAAGCCACGGCACACCCACCAACCAACTCATTCCCAACACCCACGCCGCCCCAATGCGGCCCTGCCAAAGGCCTACACCACCCCACACCACCGCCACAAGGCTTGCCACCCACACACCTTCCACC
>JBAQUT010000042.1:0-3281 GCA_049297695.1 Alphaproteobacteria bacterium
ATGTATGGATGTAAATGAAGAAGAAGCTTGCGCGATGAAGATGTTTAAACCCGAAAGATAGAGTTGAATAACTTTACTTGGGAGATGGCCGCGCTGCGCTCGCCATGACGACGTCGTCGTAAGGGGCTGTGCCCCTTAACCCCCTCGGCCCCGTGAATGGCACGGGGCCTCTTGACAGGCGGGGCGGGGCGGGGCATAAGGCGGTATCCTCGCAAGAGGAAATACACAGCCTGCAAGCGTTTGGTTGGGTGGAAACACCTGATGGCTTCGGGTGAAGATGAAACCAAAAAGGACTACATATCATGGCTTTGCCACAATTTACCGTATCCGACCTGTTGAACGCTGGCGTGCACTTTGGCCACCGCGCGTTCCGCTGGAACCCCGCCTTGAAAAGCTACATTTTTGGCGAGCGCAACGGGATCCATATTATCGACCTGACCCAAACCGTGCCTATGCTGTACACCGCCTTGGCGGCCATTGAGGCCACCGTGGCCCGTGGCGGCCGCGTGCTGTTTGTGGGCACCCGCAAGCAAGCCCAAGAAGCCGTGAAAGACGCGGCGGAAAAATGTGGTATGTACTACATCAACCACCGTTGGTTGGGTGGCTTGCTGACCAACTGGAAAACCGTGAGCAAGAGCATCAAGCGTCTGCGCGAACTGGACGAAGATTTTGCCCTGAGCACCGCTGCCGATGCTAAACGCGCCGAGCTGCAAGCCGCCGCCACCGAAGAAAACCCCTTTGACCCCGCCAGCGTGGCCGACCCCTTGGCGCACTTCACCAAAAAAGAACGCCTGATGCGCGCCCGCGAACGCGACAACCTGAAGCGCGTGCTGGGTGGGATTATGAACATGGCCGGTTTGCCCGATTTAGTAGTGGTTTTGAGTGTGCACCAAGACAAGATTGCCGTGGACGAGGCCGGGCGTTTGGGCATCCCCGTGATGGGCATTGTGGACACCAACAGCACCGACGAAGGTGTCACCTACGTGGTGCCTGCCAACGATGACAGCAGCCGCGCCATGGACCTGTACGCCCGTTTGTGCAGCGACGCAGTGTTGAGTGGCCTTGCCATGCAAGCCCAAAATGCTCCTGCCGTGCGCACCGAAGGCGGTGTGACCCAAGCCCCTCGCAACGTGGGCAAGCAGGCCAGCTTCACCTTGAGCAAAAAAGCCAAGGAAGTGGCGGCAGCCGACGCTGCGGCGCCTGTGGAATCACCGGCTGCTTAAAGTACGGTTTACTTTGCAAAACCCGCCGCTGGCGGGTTTTGTTGTGGGGAAACAGAACAGGCCCCTTGCGGGGCCTGTTCCTCAGGCTTTGGTGGTTTTTTCAAGTATCAACCGCCTACGCCTGGAGCAACTTGTACGATAGGCTTGAAAACTATGGGTTTCTTCAATGTTCTCACCTCCTTTCAGGAAATAAGGAACATCAAAAAGAAACTTCCTGTAAAACGATTAGGTCCCGAGGGGCCTTAGTCGCCTCACGGGGAAGTTTTGGATGTGTACACTATATGCAAAGAGTGTGCAAGGGGGATGTGTTAGCGAGAGTTGTGGGCTTTGGTGAGTATGTCGCCCAGAATCTCTAGCCGGTTGTCGGCGGGTTGAAGGGCGGCGAGGCAGGCCTGGTTGGTGCAGAAGGGACAGCCGCAGCTGGTGGCATCGGCCAGCGCGGGGCTGATGCGGGCCACGGCCTCGGCAAAGGCGGGTTGGGTTTGCATGAGGTGCACAAAGCCCATATACGCCCCAGCCGTGGCGGTGAGGCCCAAGGCCACGGTGGCGGGGAGGGGGAGGGAGGAGATTTTCATGCGGGTAGGATACTCGGTTGGGGGAAGGGGGGTCAAGGGGGTTGCATTTTGGGCTGAAATAGGTATGGTGCGGCCAAGATTTAACCAAGGAAAAAGGATGTGTGCCATGGCTGTAACCCCCCAGATGGTGAAAGATTTGCGCGAGAAAACCGGTGCCGCGTTTGGCGATGCCAAAAAGGCGTTGGACGAAGTGGGCGGCGACATGGAAAAGGCCGTGGATTGGTTGCGCGAAAAAGGCATGGCCAAAGCCGCTAAAAAGAGCGGCCGTGTGGCAGCCGAAGGCATGACCTGGGCTGTGACCAACGGCACCCGAGGGTTTGTGATTGAAGTGAACAGCGAAACCGACTTTGCGGCCAAAAACGAAGGTTTCAGCGGGTTTGTGAAGGCCGTGGCCCAATTGGGTTTGGAGAAGGGCGCCAAAGACATTGAGGCCGTGAAAGCCCTGCCTATGGACGGCAAAACCGTGGCCGACAAGCTGACCGACCTGATTGCCACCATTGGCGAAAACATGACGTTGCGCCGCGCCGCGCTGCTGGAAGGCGGCACCGTGGGGGCGTACATCCACATGGGTGGCAAGATTGCCGTGTTGACCGCCTTGGACGGTGGCACCCCCAACGCCGAAGTGGCCAAGCAAGTGGCCATGCACGTGGCCGCCAGCAACCCTGCTGCGCTGAACCGCGAGGCCATGGACCAAGTGGTGTTGGCCCGCGAAACCGCCATTTTTGAGGCCCAAGCCAAGGAATCCGGTAAGCCCGCCCCCGTGGTGGAAAAAATGGTGCAAGGCCGCGTGAACAAATACCTGCAGGAAAGCTGCCTTGTGGAGCAACCTTTTGTGATGGACCCCGACCGTACCGTGGCCAAAGTGGTGGACGAAGCCACCAAGGGCGGTAAGGTGACAGCCTTTGTGCGCTTTGGGTTGGGTGAGGGTATTGAGAAGGAGACATCCGACTTTGCGGCCGAAGTGGCGGCGGCTGTTGCTGCGGCCTAGCACGGCGGAATCTTTGGGCGATAACATGGTTTGAAATGGAAGCGCGGTGCGCTGGTTTTGAACCGTGGATACCCGCCTGCGCGGGCATGACGCCTTCGGCGTTTAAGGGGGCTACGCCCCCTTGACCCCCTTACGGGTGATGATGGAGTATGACAGCTATGCGTGTAGAACCCCTTGCTCCCAACATTCCCGTTGAGCAGTTTTTTGCCGTGGATGTGCGGGTGGGGAAGGTTGTGGATGTGAAGGAATTCCCTGAGGCGCGGAAGCCGGCGTACCAAGTGTGGGTGGATTTTGGGCCCGAGGTGGGCGTGCGGAAAACCAGCGCGCAAATAACCGTGCATTACACCCCCGAAAACTTGATGGGGAGGCAGGTGTTGGGGTGGGTGAATGCGCCTGTGCGTCAGATTGGACCATTTATGAGCGAGTTTTTGCTGTTGGGGGTACATGATGCCGCGGGGGCTGTGGTGTTGGTGGGGCCCGAGAAAGATGTTGGCG
>JBAQUT010000043.1:0-3039 GCA_049297695.1 Alphaproteobacteria bacterium
CCTCCGGGCAGGTCACGGGGTCGCCCGGCTTGAGTTTTAACGCGCGTTGGATGTCCATTTTTTAAGCCTCCGCCATTGCGGCAGCAGGCCAAAGTAGCCCGGCCGCTTCAATATCCGCTTTGAATGCCGCGAGTAACGCCGGCAAACGCGTGAGTAATGCCGCTTCCAGGTCAGCACGTGGCGCGCTCAGTTCTTCATCGGTAGCTTCCGGCCAGCAAGCCGTGACCCGTGCGCCGTCCAGGTCTCGCGCTTTGCCTTCCCCAACCCTCAGCCACGGGCGCCACTCTCCTTTTAAGTTGGTCTCTGGCCGGATTTCGCTGTCCAGGTATTGCGGGCGGGTTTTCACCTCTGCGCCGGTTTCGTCGACCAGTACGAACCGCCAGCAAGGTACGCCGGTACGGCCGTTTTTAATCTGACGTTCTTCGCCTGCCAACATGCCGCTAAAATCCCGGTCCCCCGCCAGATACGCAGTGTTGGCGATGTAATGCCTCGGGCTGCGCGTATCGAACAGGTGCCATTTAATGAGGTGCGCCAGCTCGGGAAAATGCCGCGCTATCTCGTCATGGACGCAGCCGCCGGAATGCTCGCGCCATGTTCTACCGGTCCACTCATCGATGTCCCCCGTTATGGCGAAAGACTCTTGACCGTTGCCGCATGAATCGTCAAACCGCAGATTTACGGTTATCCGGTATTTGCGCCCGGCTTCGGCATATTCACGTGGCGCGATGATGCGTTGCTTCAGGATCCGGCCGGTTTCGGTATCCGCCACGACGCCAAAGGCACGTGCGGGAATTCCAAACAGGTTAACGGATTGTTCGGGTTTAATGATTGCGTTGGTCATGATTTAATGCCTCTCGATTAAGTAAGGGTTGTCCGTCAAGTCGCGGATGCGCGCCACGCTGGAGCAGACTTGCTCGCGGCATGTTTTAATGGCTTCGGTGATGGTGCGGCAAATTGTGGGCGGCAGTGCGGGAGTGTTGCGCAGCTCGGCCGCCCATGTCCTGGTGGCCGCGCGTGCTTTCCGGATGTTTTCGCGCTCGGTTTCAATGGTCTGTTCGGCTTGGTCTTTGATGTCGTGCTCTCGCTCCTGCTCGGCTTCGAGCTCGGCGTGATGGTCCGCCGTGGCGGCAGCGTCGTGGATGGCTTGTTCATGCGCGGCCTCGTCGGATCCACGGGGCACGCGCTCCGCATCGGCTATGTAATGCTTTGCGCCATCCCAACCACTGGATCCGGTCACGGGCACGTAAAGTGTAAAGCGGGCTCCCCGGATCCGGGTAACGCTTCCACGGATTACAGCATCCTGGGATGTATTGGTAAACCACCCGCAATTGTCGACGCGACGCGGTGCCAGGACATCTGAATAGCCCAGGTCTTGCCCGTATTGGTCGCGGCTATCAGTGTAAACTTGGCCTTTGGAACCGCGCTCATTATTCGGTGCGTGCCAATACTCCAGGCGGTGTTTCCGGTACGGCGTGCGCGTTTTGATCCAGACGCGGGCGGGAATGCTTAGTGGGTCCATGATTTATGCCCTTTCGTTAATGATAGCGCCGGGAGCTGTGGCTGCCTGTAGAATGCTGGCCAAGATAAACAGGCCACGCGGACAGCCGGTTTCTGACAACACGCGGGTGATTAGGCGGGGATCAGCTCCGCGCAGGCGATAGGCCAGCCAGACGGCTGCGATTGATTGTTTATTGGTGATCGTGTAGTGGTCCATTTCATTCCCCTATTCAATTTCCCGGAATCCGCCGGTTCGGCACCTTATTATAAGCAAGCCATGTGCCAGGTGGTCCGAGCGAGCGCCAGAACGTTGATTTTACTAGGGTTTTATTTTGCGGGAGGCAAAAACGCTGGGCATCGAAGTCAGGCAAATTGACAAAAGTGTAAAGAATCCCGACAGGCTTTTAACGTATACTTATAATAATCAAGGGCTTAGCAGTGTAAAGAAAACCGACACGGGATCGGGAAACTTTACACGTAAGTTAGCGCCCACTAACATGCCGCAAGGACCTCAAGTTAGTGGGCGCTAACGTGGCAAATTTACACAAAACCGATGGCCGGTTATCTATCCGGGTATTCGTACCGGGTATTTAATACCCAATTAAATCAAGGACTTATGGCAAAATACCCGCCACCACGGAACACATGGTCGGGTCGCCACTCCCCCGGCGTGTGTACTGGGTACAGTACCGGGTAGTTACCCCCACATGCGCGTATGGTGATGCCACATCATACAGGGTATACTATATATTATCTGATATATCCGTTATTAATCAATAGGTTAGAAGATAACCGGAGTAAATACCCGGAATAGCACCCGGCAGGAAATAGTCGGAAACGTACCGGTTAGGGGCTGATCCCGGCGCGGCCCTTGACTGTGATCGCCGCTAGGGGTAGCGTGCGGGACTATGGAGCCATCAGAAACCCCGCCGAACGCGCCCATGCCCCTTGTAGCCCCCCACGCGCGCCCAAAACTCTGGATAAGCCGGGCCCACCAAACCACGCTGGATCTTATCGGCCTGGCTTTCGTCTGTGAAATGATCGTCGGCGGCAGCACGCAAACCGAGATAAGCCGGGCTCTAGGCATCCCACAACAGGCGCTAGCCGCTTGGTTGGTGAACCAGGACGCGCCAGGCGCCAGCATGTACACGCTGGCCCTACGGACCTCAGCGGAAACCATGCTAGATCGGGGCTATGCGGCTATTTGCGAAGCGGATCCAACCGTGCCCGGCAGTGTGCAGCTCGCTAAACTCAAAGCGGAGCACCACTATCGCGTGGCGGGTATACGCAACCGCGCATACCGTGAGCGCTCCACGCTCGCCGAGACTCTCGCAGAAGCCCAGCACGAGGCAGCCGCCGGCAACGGCGGGCAGCCCGGCGCGCCAACAGTGAGCTTCACGATCACCATAGCGCCGCAGCGTGACGCCGAGCAGCGCCAGGGGCTCACGATAGAGCACGATCCAAGCTAGGGCAGGCGGCCAGCAGCAGGGGCAGGCGGCCAGCAGCAGGGGCAGGCGGCCAGCAGCAGGGGCAGCGACCAGC
>JBAQUT010000044.1:0-37663 GCA_049297695.1 Alphaproteobacteria bacterium
CCCCTGCCCTTGCCGAACTCTTAGGGTTTGTTCAAGGCTACCAGCATTGGCCGGCTCCCCTCCCCGCAGGCAATCTGTATCACCTCGCCCAACGTCGCTTGGCCTTTATACAGGGCATCCCCGATACAGGTCCGTTGCACCACATGGTTGCCTTGGCCTCGGTGTTGCCCGTGATTGCGGCCACCGACATTCATACCACCCGCGCCCCGTGGTGGTATGTGGGAAAACAGGATTCTTTCAGTTTTCACCAACGCCAAGAGCCTTTGGGGAACTTGGCCCCTGCCCTGCTGGAAAGCTTACCCGCTTATTCCACAATCCCTGCTTTGGAGCAGGCGGTTATCGCCACAGCCCTTACCTACATGGACGAACCCCACGCCATACCCGCCACGGCCGACCCGCGGGTGTTTGATCTTGTTGGAAAATTAGCTTTTACCCGCCAGAATGTGGGGTAAGTTTTAATATTCCTGACGGATACCGCCTTGAGGTACAAAGGCAGGCGCGGTATCTATGCTTTCCGACGTGTTGGGCAACATAACCGAGAAGAAGTAATAACACCCACCCATCAAATAGCTTTGTACGGCCAACGTCCACCGAGGAGGATACCCCACCAACGCCGTAGTTACGTGGTGAACACCGTTGGTCGTCCATTCAATGGGAACGCAGGCCTGGATAAGGCGTTTTTCATGTTCCGCCATGTAAATTGTTCCCACCCACCAGGCAATCCCGACCACAGCCAAAAAAGCAATCACCGTTTCCATGGTTTCAAAAATACCGCGCATCAAGATGTCTCCTTATGAGCCTCCTTTATATCCAAAGAACCTTGGGGGGGTCTACTTAAGTGGACACACTTTCAGATGCCCCTGTACCATTTCCGCCAGTCTTTTCGGCCACACCATACCGTTGTGCTACACGTGAAATAAAGCTGTTGCCCGATAAATCCAATTGATGGCGTTCAACCGCCTCTTGCAACTTGGCTACCATAACTGCCATCGCCTCTTCCCATGCCTTATGGGTTTCCTCATAACTGCTCCGGCTAGCCTTGGCCACATAACCTCGGGTTTGCCTGTCGGCTTGCACCAACACATATTCCCACAAACGTGCCATGTTCATAAGATCCGTCGCTTCGGGGGTTGTGCGCACCACAATCTCGGCAAAGTTGCCATAACGCTCCAGTTGAGCCTTTTGATTGTCCAATCGGGTTTGGGCGGCAGGTTTGGGTTGGGTTGTCATGGCAACACCTTATGTTGTTGTTAAACCTTCACCATTAACGTGTGGCAAATATCTCGATCGTATCTTGGTCTAAATGATTGGCAGGAATAGCCGAAATAGGCACGCTCTCCAAACTGGAAACTTTACCCAAATAACGGCTCAAGGCTTTCACACGCTCACGAAACTCCACAGCCTGAGTAAACTTCCCGCGGGCAAACACGTTGACTTGTTGGCCACTGCGAAGGGCCTCGACTACATCCCGACTGAACGGCAACTGATCCCGCTCGGGCCACATTTTGTCGCCAGCATAGGTAATCGTCCACACGGCCAGTTCACCTGCCGATGCGGCTCCAACGGCAGGCGAGGCATCTGCCAAAGAAGGGAGCCCACGAGACACTGTGGCCGAAGAACTACCAGATGTGTTGTCTGTAGGTGCCGCCTGCAAACTGGATGTTATGGCACTGACAGGTCGGAAACCTTCGCTGTAAGACGGGCCAAGGTTCATGGCCTGCAGGCCCTGCTCTTCCTGTTGTGGGCTCATACTGATATCACCTGTGGCAGGTCCACCTGACATACGGTTCAGCTCGTTTCGCTCCACCAACTGCATCCGTCGGTCTAATCGCAACATAGCTTTTTCAACACGTTGAACACGTTCGGAGATTTTATCGATTTCAGCAATGGCTTTATCGGTCGCTGCCACAGGTTGAGGGCGTGGGCCTGCAGCTGGCTCAACATCTGCGGGAACAGCTCCATACGTTTGAGGACTGTAAGCATATGGCTGGTAGTACCCACCATTAGGCTGCTGCATTTCATGAGGCATCACAGGAGTATATTGCGCCGTTTGGATTGGCTGGCAAGCCGCCAAAATCAACACGACCGAGGGACTTAATCTCATCAAGCTCTTGGTCATGGAGATGCTCCTTGTTTCTGAAACAAAGACTACAAGGATGCAACACCTAAAAACAAGCGATATGCTTAATTTCTAGACGAAAAGAAATCGTAAGCTGTTACATAAGCATTACGGGCAGCAGCAATAAGCCACACCAGAAAACGATGACCCCACGCATGGGCATGTCGAACCAGCCACCCCGCCCAAGCCCATATCCGCGCGTAAGCTTTACCTATAAAGCCTGAACCACTGCCACCATGCTTCAAAACATTCAAAAAATGCAGAACCACAATCACCAAAACCCCAAAAGCACCAAGCTTGAGGGCAGGCTCTATAATATCCACATAAATATCGGCAATGTCATACACGTTCATGGTAAAAATCCTTCTTCCTTATTATGGGCAACCCCACCATCTCCTGCAAGTGGTGGTGCTTACTCACTCATATTGCATATGGTACTTATAGGTTACATTTTATTATGACTGATTCCCTATTTGTGTAACAGAATCATCCGTCCCGCCTTCTTTACATACGTTTATAAATCCATTCACAACAAACTTTTTTAACCTCTTTTAAGATGGTTAAACTCCATTATTTCATGAAACACACCTAATTATATACAAAATATAATACTTCGGATTTTTTTATATAAAGTGTGGGTGTTTACTTACTATTTACATATATCCTAAAGATCACTTAAGCTTTTATATAATAATACTATTTTATCAATTGCCATTAAGGCGGCTGCAACCATGCCAACAGCAACACAAAGCGGGATAAGAGATTCACCTACATCCATACGTGGAACACACACCCAAAATACCAATATCATCAAGATGAAAGGGGTGCGCACGACGTGCAGTTTATCGACAAAATGAGGGGTTGGGGCGTCCATGGGGTTTACCTACTTGATACCACCCGTAATGGCAAGGGCAGATTGAAGTATATTTTTAAAGTAACTGATGAGCTTAGAGGGTTCAACGTATCCTGAAATAAGTTCCAAAGGTTGGTTACTTCCTTTGTTAATCACCAGAGATGGTGTTTGCTTCACACCCAGGCGGGTAAGTTCGTCGCCTTCAGGCTCTCTCCACGTGCAGGGTAAGTTATGTACGTTGGAAGGGTTGGGGGGTATGCCGGCGCTTTCAGGTGTTACATCCACGCACGTTACCGAGAGCCCATTCCCCATTTGACGGATCACTTCGGCAAAATCTGGCTCAAATTTTTTGCAGTACGGGCATACGGCACTGAAGTAGTAACTCACCTCCAGCAGTTTCCCCGTATAAGGTGCGTCGGTTGGCAAGGTTGGCTTTAAAAGCCCTTCTTCGCCTTCAGGTGGGGGAGGGAGAGGGGCCATATAGCCCAAGGGAGTATCCGGCACACCTGTTAACTGTGCGGGAACAATGGGTTTAGTGCTGCTAATAAGCTGCGTAAAGGCCGGAGTGTTGAAACCAGGCACGGGGATGCCGAAATCCGGGACAACTGGAAATGGGTTCGGATTCAATGCCGTAGCAGGTGTACCCTGTTTAATGGCGTTGTTGTACAGTGTTTCGGCTTGCGTCCATGCAACGGCAATATCTTGCCCGCGTTGCAACAGTTCGTTGTACTTGGCCACCCATTGCACGGCGTGTTCGGGGGTGGGGTCAAGGTAAAAGGCCACAAACTCCCGGGGAGGCTTGCCGTGGTCGGCCAAAAACTTATCAATTTTACCATCCAACGTGTTGGAGGGCGGCGTGCTTGCGGCCACAGGCGGCGGGGCTGTGGGAGAAGGGGTTGACGCAACAGGAGGTGGTTTCTTTTTGTTTTCAGGCTTGGCGCATCCCTTGGTGTTGCCCACAGCCCAATAATCCAAGCAGGGGCGTTCCTGCACGGCATCCTCATAAGCGGCGTGGGCGGTGCCGGCCATCATCAAGAGGGCTAAGGTTGGGGCGTATCGCATCATGGGGCCACCTTGGCACCTTCGGCCTGACGCTTCAGCTGGCGTTCCAGTTTATCCACTTCGTAAGCAAGGCTGTAAAGGCGGATGGCGCCATCGGGGCTGCGGTAGATGATCATGGATTTACGCTCTAAATTAAACGCTACTGCCACGTCGTTATCCCTATCCACGTTAAACTCGTAACTTTCACCTAAATCTTGAAGACCCGCCAGAAAGTAAGGTGATTCACGTCCATAACCATTGTCGTTCATATAATATTGAATTTGAGGAGATGGAGTCAGAACCTCCGTCATACTTATAAGGCGTCTCATATTGTTGTTCATATCTTTCGTGTAGTCATCTGTATGGATATAAAAAGTAATTTGAGGATCTGTACTCGCACCCCCATAAGTTGCTGCCATTTTTTTCCATAGTTTATCAATATTTTCTCTGAATTTACTATCTTGTGTAGATTGATTGGGAATCTCTTGCACTTGATGATTTTCATTCATTACGTTTGACTTTGGCTGAAACGTGCGTATTTCCGCAGAAGCACTTGCTGCTACCAATAAATTCAACACTAAAATACTATTTTTTTTCATTAGTTAAATTCTTTTTTAGCATCTGGTCTGACAAATGGTGGTTTAGGAGTAGGGCATACGCCGTAGCAGCACGAATTGTTGCGCCACATTGTAAAAACGAAGTCACCGTTGTTAGTTTTTACAGATTTTCCAGCCGTAGCTCCAGCAGAATCTTTTAGACTTTTCAGAGCGTCATCCATTAATGCACTAGGATCAGGTATGAATGATTCTCCTGCTGTGTACCAGCGGGGATCCATAGTTCCTACATTGTAACATCCCGACCCTTTGTGACCGTGCTTTGCCTTAAACGGGTTAATGCTAGGTACAATTCCAGTACCGTTAATGAATGGATAATCCATATTAAACCTTAACGTTCCCTTACGATTTTTATACTTTGGCACTAAATTGGCAACTTCTTGATAAGCTCTATACCCCACCATCGCCGCTGAAATAGGTCGTATTTTATTAGCATGCCACCCTGTTGTAGGACTTCTATTTCCCCAAGTACCCACACATGGGCTGTTATCCCCTAAATCTATTACATATTTATCTAGATCCAATCCTGTCCAATCACCTGTTCCTGTCAATAAATCATTATAAACGCTACTTAAGCTACAAGCTACCCCAGACGTATTTATGGTTGCTAGTGTGGCGGCTACGCGTACTTGATCTTTTATATTCGCGGGATTCATCATGGCCCACGTAGCAGGGAAACATAATTCCGATATAAAAGCTGGAATAAGGCCCGCGGGTAGTAAGGCCGCAGTTAGATTTGCTGTTAGTATGTCTGCCCCGCACATCCTCCCTAAAGAAGAAACAGTACCTACAAAGTCATCAGTTGTAGATAATGCTGTGGCTGTGGTTAAAGTACCCGTCATAATGCTACCAGTTAGACTTTTCATACTATTTGTTAATGTAGAGCCCCAATCTCCTTTATACTTCCCCAACATCATAAATACTTCACATATAAAAATATCGGTTGCTGCACGAGCTTTTTTTGTATTTCCAGCGGCAGCATGAAACATTGCACCTGGCGTTACGCCAAAGGCGTGTGCATTAAAAAAGTATTGTGTTTGAGCACTTTGGTTTCCGTTACCAGATTGAGATACCTGACACTTTGTCTCTCCTTTGCCTTGTGTAACAGCTTTCGTAAGAACCGAGCCTACAGCTTTACCCAAAGGATCGTTATTCATTAAAGAGCTTTCACCTGTTCGGCACGTCACCTCAACTACAACCGTTGGTTCTCGATAAGAGGCGCGAATACCAGGCAACCCACACGACAACATACAGACCGAGCGTTTGGGCTGTACGCAGTCCACAAAATTCATTGTGTCTTTGACGCTAATTTTATCAGGGAGAGAAATACCTTCAGGAGTTGTAATGATTGTCTCCCACTCAGCCTGCACTGTGGCCGCACCAAACACAACCAACCCCAAGGCTACAACAACAGTACGGGCATAGGTCCACCACATACTTCAAGTATGGGTAAGCGTCACGGCTTCGGCAAACTTAGTTCGGCTTGTTGGGGGTTTTGGTGGGGTGCACTGTATCTTTTGCAACCCATACTTTGTGGCCAGAAAGGAGCTTGTACTGCTCAAAAGCACCGCTTTTGCCCATGGGAACCACCTCGGCGGAATCTTTGTTGGTGTAGCACGTGGCGCGGGCCAGCATGTCCGCCGCAAAGGTTGGGGCGCTGGTTTGGTATTTGGCATAGGCTTGAGCGTCTTTTTGGCTCATGCATGCCACGACGCCTGCGGGGAGGGTTTCGGCCACCGCAAGGGAGGCACACAGGGTGAAGGCGAGGATCAAAGCACGGGTTTGCATCGTTTTTTCTTTCATAAGCTACGTTATAGCGCTGGAAATAGAGGCGCGATTGATTTATGATAACCACAACCAACAGCCTTAATCAAGGAGATGCTTATGTACGCCCTCGGATACCCCTTACTTTCTGCCGTAACCATTGTGGATATTTTGTTACTTATTTATACCTTTGTTATTATTGCTTCCGTGGTACTCAGCTGGGTGAACCCCGACCCCTTGAACCCGCTGGTGCGCATCCTCCGCAATATTACCGAACCTGTGATGGATTATGCCCGCCCTTACGTGCCCTTGGTGGGAGGACTTGATTTGACCCCCATGGTACTGGTGGCAGCCATTGCGTTCATCCGCCACGGTGTTTTAACCGTGATTGCCCGCATGGCCCGCGATATGATTATGTAAAAATGGGTATCAAAAAGCCGCCTGTGGGCGGTTTTTTTAGTTTCACGTGGTTCTATTTGGTACTTCCTTGCCACATCTTCTCAAAATCTACCGTCTCAGGGAAGGGGGGTTTTACCCCATGAGATGCTAAAATACCCAGGGCCATCTCACGTGCTTTTTCATAAACATATGGCCCGCCTTGTGTGTAAACAACCTTAGCTTGCTCTTTGTTTTCACACGTTGCCTTAAAAACACCTTCTTGAATCATTTCCAAGATAATGAAGGGGGCTTTACCTTGAGGGCTTAGGCGCACACGAATGGCAACATTCACACAGCTGTAATCTGAGGTTAGGGGGCGTACTGTAGCTGCCACATGGAAATCCATATCCCGTTTATCCTTCGGATAGAGGGATGGAGGGAGGTGGCTCTCAAACGACACATCGCGCATGAAACACTCCACAGGTTTCATGACTACGGTGGGCTTAGGCGATTGAGAAACTGACGAGGAAGATGCTTTCTTAGAAGGTTTAGTTATTTTTTTGCCTCTGGGCTTAGGGGGCATAGGGTTATCCTTTGTTTATTCACTAGCATTGGGCGAAAGAGGGGGTTGTGGCAAGCGGCCAAACCGATTATCGTGGCGCCGAATAAGGCAGGGAGAAAGATGCTTATGGCGCAGGCAGTTGTGGGAGTAAAAGCTCCCCCTATTCAACTCCAAAATCAGAATAACCAACTGATTTCTTTAGATCAATTTAAAGGTAAGTGGGTTATTACTTACTTTTACCCCAAAGCCTCAACTCCCGGTTGTACGGTGCAAGCTTGCGGGCTCCGTGATGCCATGCCGGACCTCAACAAGGTAGGTGCCGTTGTTTTAGGAATAAGCCCTGACAAACCTGCTGCTTTGAAAAAATTTGCGGATGCGGAAGGTCTGACATTTCAGCTTTTGTCAGACGAATCTCATGCCACCGCAGAAGCTTATGGTGTTTGGCGTGAAAAAAGTATGTATGGGCGTACTTACATGGGTATGATAAGGGTAACATTCATCATCAATCCAGACGGTATTATTGCTCATGTAATTGAAAAGGTTGATACAAAAACTCATGCTGCCGATGTAATAACCTGGATGAAAGAATATGCCCAATGACCACTACTCGCCCCGATGGCCGCGCTCATAATGCTCTGCGCGAGGTACACGTTGTAACGGGGGTTAACCCCCACGCCGAGGGAAGTTGCCAGATTAGCTTTGGGCAAACGAAAGTTTTATGCACCGCAAGCTTGGTTCCCGGTGTACCAAGATGGTTGAAAGGTCAAGGAAAAGGCTGGATGACAGCTGAGTATGGCATGCTGCCCCGCGCAACCCATACCCGCAAAGATCGTGAAGCTGTACGCGGCAAACAAGAAGGTAGAACTGTTGAGATTCAACGCCTTATTGGCCGTAGCCTAAGGGCTGTGTGCGACCTAACCAAGCTAGATGGATTTACCTTAGCCTTGGATTGTGATGTTTTGGTGGCGGATGGCGGCACCCGCACTGCCAGCATTACAGGGGCTTATTTGTCGGCTGCCTTAGCAGTTGGCCAGGCACACAAGCAAGGGACTTTAAAAGGAAACCCGTTTTCGCAAGCGTTGGCAGCCATTAGCTGTGGAGTAACCCCCGCGGGCGTGGTGTTGGATATGGACTATGCCGAAGATTCATCGACCTTGGCCGATGGGAACTTTGTGATGGCGGCAGATGGAGGTTGGATTGAAATTCAGACCACGGCCGAACAGCGTCCTATCACCCAAGCCGAACAATCAACTATGTTAGAGTTGGCTGAACACGGGATACGAGAGTTGTTGGAACTTCAACGGAACGTGTTGGAACAGGCCTTGTAAGCTGTGTCAAGTTTTTGAGGTTGTTTAACTTTATTATGTTATGGGGGTGTGGCACACGTGAAACACTTGTGCTATGGAACATGGTTTATACCACCTAAAATGCTCTTAAAATGATTTAATGTAGGGATTGCTATGGGTTTATTAGCTTCAGACAAAAAACCTATTTTAAAAGCCTCTGAGGGCTTCAGTTTGAGTAACCTTATCCTTGCCACGCACAATGTAGGGAAGGTGGTGGAATTTTCCAATCTTTTACAAAACTGGCACGGGAAGGTAGTGGGGGCAAAGAATGCAGGTCTCGGGGAACCCGTAGAAAATGGAGGCACATTTGAGGCCAATGCAACGTTGAAGGCCGAAGCAGCGTGTGCAACCACAGGTTGTTGGTCTTTGGCCGATGATTCGGGGCTATGTGTCAGCGCTCTTGGAGGTACTCCAGGAGTTGATACGGCGTATTATGGGGGATGGGAAAAGTTGCTGCATGCCATGGAGGGGGTGAGTGAGCGTTCGGCCATATTTGTGTGCGTTCTGGCCTTGGCTCGACCGAACCTACCGACGCAGCTATTTCAAGGAACCGTACAAGGACATATCGCCTTGGAAGGGCGTGGGGAAGGAGGATTTGGATTTGACCCTGTTTTTTGCCCCGAGAACTCCACCAAAACCTATGCTGAGCTTGGGTTAGAGGCTAAGGCCGCTACCAGTCATCGGGCGAGGGCTTTTGCACACCTTAATGCTTGGTTAGCTGAACATGCTCCCAAATAATTCTAAACCCTTGGAAATTTATGTGCATTGGCCGTGGTGCAAGGCCAAGTGTCCATACTGTGATTTCAATGCTCACGTTGCGGAAACCATACCTCACGAGGCGTATTTCAGCCATATACGTGGGGACTTGGAATTTATGCGGCAACGCACGGGTCGGCGAGTGGTGAGGAGCGTGTTTTTTGGAGGCGGTACACCGAGCTTGATGGGAGCAGCGGGAGTAGCGCGTGTTTTGGCGGATATCCAGGATGTTTATGGATTGCCCGTGGAGACGGAAGTGACCGTGGAATGCAACCCCACCAGCAGCAGTGATGCGTTGTTTGCGGGCTTGGCTGACGTGGGGGTGAACCGTGTTTCGGTGGGAATCCAAAGTTTGCAGGACGATTTGTTAAAATTTTTAGGGCGAGAGCATACGGCAGAGTATGCCTTACATACCTTGAAATCGGCCCAAAACCGCCTTGGAAATGTGAATGCGGATGTGATTTATGGCCTGCCCAACCAGCAGTTAGAGGGGTGGATGGACGACCTGGAGCGGGTGGCGGACTTGGGGCTAAACCACATCAGTTGTTACCAGTTGACGATTGAGCCACAAACGCATTTTTTCAGTGCCGTGAAGCGAGGGTTGTGGGAGCCGCTGGATATGGACCGTCAGGCTGATTTTATGGCCGAAACTGCCCATTTTTTAGGTACGCAAGGGTTTATAAACTATGAAATATCTAACTTTTGCAAACCCACCCGCGAATGCCAGCACAATTTGCACGTGTGGCAATACCATGACTACGCCGGTGTGGGGGCCGGGGCCCATGGGCGGTTGACGTTGACGGATGGAACCCGTGTGGCAACCCAGATGACCAAGCACCCGCGGAACTATCTGAAGCACTCCACCGTGGACGAGCGCCTACACACCACCGTGGTGACACCACAAGACGCGTGGCGGGAGGCTATTCTATCGGGATTGCGTTTAAAGGAGGGGATTGATGTGCCGACCCTTGAGATGCGGTTGGGTGGAAAACTGACGGAAAACGTGTCTGGTGAAGCTTTGGCTGTTTTGAGCCGTTTGGGCTTTTTGGAGCACAACTGCAATCGATTAAGGCTTACAGAGAGAGGATGGTTGTTGTTGGACAGTGTCGTGGGACAATTGTTAGCTGATTAAGTGGTTTTGTATGCTCAAAAATACATCACATGCACTTTGATAAGGTTTCAATGGGTGATTTTGACATTTTTCGGCTTGAAATGATTTCGGATGTGCTGTTTTTACTATCATGTTGCATTGCACTATTGAATAATAAAATAGTGTTATTAAACAATATATATTATGTAAGTATGGGTTTATTTGTTTTTAAATATATTTATTACATAATGTTACATGCTGTTTTAAATGGCATATGAAACACATTTCACGACTATAAGATGCTTTCATCTGTGTTTTTCAGGTTTATAGGCCTTAACGTATCTCTACGTGGTTCCAGATTGACTCCTAAAAAGCTGGTCGTCAAGGTTACCAGGCATCTCTGATGCTCCCTTCAGCATGTTTGTATGTGAAACCATGGAGCATAGGTCGGACATTCGCAGTGTAACCTTATATTTCAATATGTTTCCCGTATGTTTCACAGAAACATGGAACTGGGAGTGAGCGTGTTTCACCTTGAAGAAAAAATGTTATATTTTTGTATAATAGATGCTATGATGAATTCCTTCTCATAAAGAAAGGAATCCTATGGGTGTGCTCGCTAGTACAGGATATATTGTGGAGGGAAAACGTCTTGCAGATGCCATGTACCCACAGCTGGTAGCTCTTTTTGAGAAGGCTTACGGCCCTAATGGGAAGGAACGCTTAGACATTATGTTAGAAATGTTGGAGAAAAACATTGAAGATTCATCAGATCGAGTTTCCGAGGCAGTAAAAACACCATTTAAAACAATCTATGAGCAAGAAAGATAGAGTTTTTTAAAAACCTTTTAAAGGATCAGGCGCCTTACCTTCCATGCTAGCTTTGGAGAGCCAGTTGCGGGCGCCGGTGGCCACATTGCCCGTTTGCTCGGGGGAGAGGGCACCAAGGCGAATGTAATCGTGAACCTGCTGCACGCCGCTGACGGTGCTGAGGATGTGGAGGAGGTGTTTATATTCTTCCGGGCTGCCCGCGCTGCCGATGACATACACGTGGCCGTTGACGACGTTGATGAGGTAGTTAAGGGGGAAGGTTTCCCGATCTCCCACCAGGCGGGGTTGGATTTGCGTGGCAATCCAAGCGTCTTTGGCTTTTTGGGTGGTGCTGTAGGGGGCGCCCACAAACAGCTCGTTGTACACCTTGGCCACGCCTTCGGTGCGGCGGGCGACGTCTAAAATAGCCTCACCGTCTTCTTTGGTGGGGATAATCCCCGTCAGCAGCACGTCGTTCATGAACACATCCACACCGACATCGGAGAGGTAGTTAAACTTCATGGCGGTGAGTTTATCTTTGATGTTTAGTTTGATTTTGGTGTCTTTGGCAATTTGCTCGGCGGGGCGGGCTTGAAAGCCCACATAACCCGCGGTGGCGGCAGCACCTAGCGCAAGGGCAGGGGCGGCGCAACTGGCCAGCAACGTGGCCGTGGAACTGAGTGTAACGGCAAGGGCAAGGGCATAGAGGGGGAGGCGCATGGGGGCTCTTTCTTTTGGGGTATGCTAAGGGGTTTAGGGCGTTCCATCAAGCGGAATGAGCACCGGTGTATGGTGGAGGAAAGGCCAGTGGGGGAAGACTTGGATGCCATCCACCCGCAAGGTATGGGTAGGGTAGCGGGCCGAGATGCGGCGGGCTTCGGCCCGCAAACGGGCTTTTTGGTTGGGTGTTATGGCTTGGAGGGCATTAAGGTGGATTTGGCGGAATTTAACCTCCACCAGCAGCACCAGCTTACCGCGGGCTAACAGCAAGTCGGTTTGAACGGGGGCCCGGTGAGGACGGCGGATAGGCGTAAAACCGTAGGCCAGCAGGTAGAGGGCGGCCAGTTTTTCGGCCAGCCACCCGCGTGTGTGCGGGTGAAGGCGGTTGACAAGGGAGGCTAGGCTTGGGAGGGTAGAAATCATGAAAGATTATGACATGGCGCGCGCGGTTTGGGGAGTATCTGTGGTGGCTATGGTGGCTTTGGCTTGCACCATGCCGTATGCGCCTGTTATGGCTCAAGAGACTGGTGCCACCACAGCCCTCAGCATGCCCATGGTGGATGCCAAGGTAGATGAAGCTGTGGCGCTGGCTCAAACAGGTAACTGGAACGAGGCCTTGACCGCGTACACATTGTTGGTGAATGCCCCCGATGCCACCCAACGCGGGCAAGTGCGTTATGGGCTGGCCGTGGTATTGAGCCAGTTAGGGCGGGATACTGAGGCTTTAAAGGCCTTGGAGGGCACCAGCGCGGATGAGACCGAGCTGGGGCAAGCCGTTGGAACTTTACGGGGGCACTTGGTGTTGCAACTGGCTGAAAAAGCTTTGATGGAAACGGGCAGCACTAAGACTTATTTGAACGATTACGACCGTTTGTTGCATAAGCCCAACCCCACCCGGGCCCAACGGTTGCGGGCCATGGAAGACACAGGTACAGCACCAGCCCCTGCCGCGTTGCGTGTGGGCGTGTTGCTGCCTTTAAGTGGGCCCTTGGCGCCTGTGGGGAAAAACGTATTGCGAGGCTTGCAGTTGGCCTTAACTGAGGTGGAACCCCTGCGGGGCGCCATGGTGGAGCTAGTACCTGCTGACACCAGCCTTGGGGCAACCCAAGCGTTGGATGCCGCCTTGGCCCAAGGGGCACGGGTGGTGGTGGGGCCGTTGTTGGGCAAAAACGTGAGCGAAATTGCGGGGCGGGCGCAGGCGGCAAGCACTCCTTTGCTGAGCTTTAGCAACGATGACGACGTGGCCAGCCGCGACGTGCACATGCTTCCCAGCCTGCCCGCCGACCAAGCCCGCCGTATGGCCCGCTGGGCCGTGGCTAATGGGCACATGCAGGTGGCGGCGTTGGCACCTGCCACACCTTATGGCGCGCGCATGGTGGAAGCTTTCAAAACCGAACTGGAGCGGGAAGGGGGCAAACTGGTACAAACGGTAACCTTTAGCCCACAGGATATGGATTTTTCCGCCAAGGTGAAGGCTTTGGTGGGGGATAAGCCTCTGACGGGGGCGGCGGCGTTCAACGGACTGTTTTTGCCCGTACCTGCAGCAACATTGCCCATGATTACCAGCCAGTTGGCCTATTACAATGTGGACAGGGCTGGAGTTCAGCTGATAGGCACAGGTTTGTGGCACGATAACGCCTTGCTGAACGCCAGCGCCCGCAGCGTGCGGGGAGGCGTGTTTGCATCCCCCGCCCAACCCCCAGCTTTTGCCCAAGCCTATGCCAGTGCCTACGGTAAACAGCCGGATGCCATGGCCCTGCAAGGCTACGATGCCGGACGCCTGATGCTGCAAATAGCTGCCGATAGGGATTGGAGCGGACGGGATGTCATGCAGCTTTTGGGCCGTAACGAAGGGTTTTACGGAGTTGGAGGGTATTATACGTTTCAGCCAAATGGGCAAACCGAGCGGGGGTTAGCCTTGGTGCGCGTGGGAGATGGCGCCTTTGAGGTGTTGCAACCCGCCCTTACCTTGGCGCCTCTGGCTGTGCCCGCCAATCTGCGGCCCAGCGGACTGCGGCGGGGCGGGTGGTGGTAGGGCTGGTTTAAACCTATAACGTATACGTAAGCTTGACGCAAGGTTGAGAATCGGGTAAATTAATGTCCATGAAACGTGTGCTGCGCCCACCGCACTCCCTTGCTCACCGCCTTGCTGCAGGCAGCAGTTGTTTGGTGGTTGTAGGAGGGGTGATGTTTGTAACGTTTGGGGGGCTTGGTTTGGTATCGCCCACCCAAACACCTATCAAAGCCTCGGCGGCCGAGTGCATTCAATGGAGAGATGATGCTAACAGTTTGTTACGCCCTCATTTGCGCACTGATGAGCTTTACCAGCGGGTTGGGCGTGCTTTGAATATATCTAACCCTGATGTAGCCCGAGATATCCGCTTTGGTTATGTTGCCATTGTGAGGGAAGAAACTGTTCAAAAAGCCTCACAATATCTTGCTGTCCAACAAAAAGAACGGTGTTAAGAATATTTTAAATTGCCAACGCCAGCAAGGCGCGGGCCAGCACAAGGTTGCCATCCAGCGTGCCACTGCGGGCTTGGGCCAGAGTTTCCAGCGCGTAGGTGGGCAGGCCTGCCAAGCGGGCCGGCGGGTAGGCCTTGATGGCAGCTAGGTAGGCGGCTTGGGCAGGTTTGGGGGCCTTGAACTTGCCGCCCGCTTGCAGCAGGGCGGCATCGTCTTTGCCCTCAGCCTTCAAGCCTTGGGCGGCTTTCAGCTTGTTCAAATCGCCCAATGCAATGCTGAAGGCGGCGTTTAAATCTTCCCCTTCTTCAAGTAAAACTTGGATTAAACGGTCGGTGTGTTTCACGTTGCGCGTTTGAATAGCTTCCGACAAACGGAACACATCGGCAGGAATGGCGCCCGACAAACTGGCCCGTACGTCATCAGCGGTGACAGTTTCGGCTGCACCGACGTACAGCAGCAGTTTTTCCACTTCGCGCTTGGATTGCTCTTTGTCCGCCCCCAAGTGGTCGGTCAGGAGCTGCATGGCTTCGGGTTCCACCCGCTTCTGGGCGGTTTTAAATTCGTTTTGGAGCCATTCGCCCATATCCCGCGCCGTTGGTATGTAAAAACGTACAGCAAGAGCGTTAGAGGCGGTTTCAAGGGCCTTTACCAAGGCGCTTTTCTTTTCCAAAGCGCGGGGTACGGGCAGCACCACCAGAACATCTTGCAGGGGGAAGGAGAGTGTCGTTTCCACGGCCTCGGTGAGGGTTTTCATCACTTCCGCCTTTTCGTCCCCGCTGATGCCCGTAAGGTGGATAAGGCGTTTGCCGCCCATCAGCGAGATGGTGGTGGCGCTTTCTGGCAAGTGGTTGGGGTGCTCGTGCAGGGTGGCAATGTCTATTTTTTCTGCTGCAAAGGGGTCATCGGCGGGCACGCCCCACCAGACCATGGCGGCCTGTGCCGCTTGACGAATGGCGCCGGCATCGTCGCCCCACAGCAGCAGCACAGCCGGGCTTTGCTGCTTGAGGGTGAAATCCAGTTGGTTGGAATAGCAGGTGGCCATGCCGCACGGTACATGGTGAATGGTGCACGGTGCAACAGGTTTTAAAGTCTTGTGCAATCTTGAAGGGGGAGGACTTTTGCACTATAAAATTTTTAATACTCCTTTTACGTTGTGTTGTTAAGACAGAAGGCCCCCATGTTACTGCATGGGGGTTTTTCGTTTAGCGGATGGTTAAGGTGAAGAGTGTAAATAAGTCATTATATTTTTAGGTATTTTACGGCTTTATGAAAAACCTGTACTGGATTCCAGGTTGCGCGCGGCAGTAACGTTGAGGGTATCTGTATCGTTTGGGGGCCGTGCTCCCTGGAATGACGCCGTTGGCGTGAGGGGGCTTCGCCCCCTCAACCCCCATACTATTTTTTGGCTCTATAAAACAAATTCAGCCGCCGGAGGATTTCTTCCGCCAGGTTGCGGGCGGCGGTTTGGCGGGCGAACACTTTGCCGCTCTCGGTAGCGTAGGGCGTGGTTTCCACGTTGTAGGCGGTGGTGCTGGCTACTTCGGTTTTAAACAGGGGCTTGCCTTCGGGGCTTTGCAGGTTCACGCGGGCGGTGAGGGTGAGCTGCTCGCGCTCTACCAAGGCGGTGCGGCGCAGGGCCAAGGCGCTAGCGTCTTCACGGATGGCCACGGTAAGCGTATCCAGCGTGGCGGCTTGGGTGGGCAAATCTTGCCGCAGGCGTTGACTCATGAGTTGGGCGGTGCGGCGTTCGCCCACGTTTTGCTCTTCAAAGCGTTCCATTTCCACGGTGGCTACTTGGATGTGGGAGGCGAGGGTTTGGCCGTTGATGGGTTGGTACAGTGGCGTATAACCGCACGAAGACAGGAAGAGCGCGAGTAGGATATTGTTTTTCATGGGAGGAGTTTAAGAGGTCAGAGTCATGAGGTCAAAGACATTTTGGCTTTGTGTGAATAGGTTCCGTTTTCAACAGATTGCCTGTAGCTCTGGATGCCCGCCTGCGCGGGCATGACGCCCTTCGGGCGTGAGGGGCTGCGCCCCTCAATCTGCCATCATAGAACAATGCGTGTTTAGCGTGACTGCGACTGATTTATTGAAAAAACCATCAACGCAATTCCTCCTGCAATCACAGGTGGGTTGCCTAATGATAATCCTGCTCCATAAACCAAACCTCCGAGTATCGTACCCGCAGTAGATAACTTCATCATGTTATTTCCCTTTCCTTAGGTAATTGTATTCTAGGGCAGTTAATTTGTTTTTCAAGAGGCAGTTGCAATACTTACTAACTTGCTGGGGACGTAGACTTTTTTGACGATAGTGCGACCTTGGAGGTGATTTTGGGCTTCCGGGGCGGCGAGGGCTTGGGCGAGGGCGTCCTCCTGGCTGATATCGGCTGGAACGGTAAGACGCGCGCGGACTTTGCCGTCGATTTGCACCACGAGGGTGATTTCGTCTTCCTTTGCAGCGGCTTCGTCGTATTTCAGCCATTCGGTGGCGGTGAGGGGGGTGGCGTGGCCTAGGACCGCCCAGAGTTCCTCGGTGATGTGAGGGACGGCGGGGTTGAGGAGGCGCACCAAGGCTTCCACGCCAAAACGAAATAGATATGCCATTTCACTAGGAGAATTGTTGCCCTTTAGTGTGTGAATATCAGCAAACTTTTGAAGCGTGTTAGCCAATTCCATACATGCAGCAACCATAGTATTATATTGAAATTTATTAATGTCTTCTGTAACCTTATGAATAGTTTGATGAATCTTGCGATTTACCGCTTTCATTCCCACATCTGTAGGACTAATATTCAATCCATTACGTTTAAGGTCTTCATTTGCGTAGTTATCCAAACTAGCCCGTTCAGTTAGCGTCCATAGGCGGTTCAGGAAGCGCCAGGCGCCTTCGATGGCTTGTTCGCTCCACTCCAAGTCCCGTTCGGGCGGGGCGGTAAACAGGATAAACAGGCGGAGGGTATCCGCACCGTATTTGGCCAGCAATTCGTCGGGGCTATCGCCGTTGTTTTTGGATTTGCTGATTTTTTCGGCGGGAGAGACTTTCAGCGGGGTATCCGTGCCTTTGAGGTAGGCCTTGCTATCGCGCCATTCCACCTGGCTGGGGTAAATGTAATCGCCATTGGGGGCTTGGTAGGTGTTGCCGATGACCATACCTTGGCACAACAGGGCGGCGAAGGGTTCGTCGCCCACGGGGTAGCCGCAATCGCGCAAGGCTTTGGTGAAGAAGCGGGCGTAGAGCAGGTGGAGCACGGCGTGTTCGATGCCGCCTATATACTGGTCAACCCCTTGGGTTGTCTGGATTCCTGGATTCCTGGATGACTGGTTTGTTCCCATCCAATAGGCCACTTTGGCGTTGTCCAACGGTTCGGCGGCGTCGGGGCAGAGGTAGCGGAGGAAGTACCAACTGCTGTCCATGAAGGTGTCCATGGTGTCGGTTTCCCGCGTGGCTTGGCCGTTGCAGGTGGGGCAGGTGGTGTGCTTCCACGTGGGGTGATTATCAAGAGGGTTGCCGCTGCCGGTAAATTGCACATCGTTGGGCAAGGCCACAGGAAGCTGGGCCTTGGGCACCGGCACCACGCCGCAGGTGGGGCAATGGATGAACGGGATGGGGCAGCCCCAGCAACGTTGGCGGGAAATGCCCCAATCGCGCAGGCGCCACTGGGTGACGCCGTGGCCCCAGCCTTCGGTTTCCGCCTTGGCAATGATTTTAGTTTTAGCGTCATCTACATCCAAATCATTTAAGTCAAAAGAGTTCACTAATTTTCCGTAAGGTTCTACATACGGAAGCTGTCCAAACTCACGGTCAGCCTCTTGTAGATTTTTATTATCAATAACTCTTTTGATTTTTAAATTATATTTTATTGCAAAGGCGTGATCGCGCTCGTCGTGGGCGGGTACAGCCATTAAAGCGCCGGTGCCGTAGGTCATCAGCACAAAGTTGGCGATGTAGATGGGGAGGGGTTCGTCCGTAAGGGGGTGGATGGCGGTGTAAGGGGTTTTAAAACCCTTTTTCTCGGCCTTGTCGATGATTTCTTGGGCCGTGCCCATGGCGGAGGCTTCTTCCACAAACAAACGGGCTTGTGGGTCGTTCTGGGCGGTCAGAGTGGCGAGAGGGTGTTCAGGCGCCACGGCACAGAAGGTGGCGCCGTAGAGGGTGTCTGGCCGTGTTGTGAATACGTCGAGGGTTTTATCCCAACCATTCACCTTGAAGCTGAATTGCAAGCCCGTGGATTTACCCAACCAGTTTTCCTGCATCAGGCGAACGCGGGCGGGCCAGTTGGGGAGTTTTTCAAGGTCGGCGAGGAGTTGATCGGCGTACTGGGTGATGCGCATCATCCATTGGGGCATCAGGCGGCGTTCCACGGGGGCACCAGAGCGCCAGCCTTTGCCATCGACTACTTGTTCGTTGGCCAGCACGGTGTTGTCCACGGGGTCCCAATTGACGAGGCTTTCTTTGCGGTACACCAAGCCTTTGGCGGCTAAATCGAGAAACAGCGCCTGTTGGGGGCCGTAGTAGTTGGGCAGGCAACTGGTAATCTCTTTGCTCCAGTCGTAGCTCCAGCCGAACTGCTGCATGGTGCGCTTCATCTCCGCAATGTTGGCCAGCGTCCAGTCTTGGGGGGGGATGTTCCGCTTGATGGCGGCGTTTTCCGCGGGGAGGCCAAAGCTATCCCAGCCCATAGGGTGCATCACATTGAAGCCGGCGGCGCGTTTGTAGCGGGCCAGAACATCGCCCAGCGTGTAGTTGCGCACGTGGCCCATGTGAAGCTGGCCGCTGGGATAGGGGAGCATTTCCAGCACGTAGTATTTGGGTTTTGCCGTATCGGCCTGCACGTAGAATGGGCTGGATTCCAGATTGGCAGAGAACCAGGATTGTTGCCACTTTTGTTCGATGGTTTGGGGTGTGTAGGAGGCGGTAGTCATAGAGGTTCCTTCGCTTGATAGGCTATTTTTAGCGGATGATAAGGATTTGGGCAAGTATGGATGGCATTTAACTTGGGAGATAGCCACGCTCCTACTACGCCCCATAGTGAGAGCTTCCTCCTTCGCCAAGGCTACGGAGGACACATCGCCCCCTCAACCCCTAGATTATCAGTTTTACCTCTACTCTTTCAGCGCGGATACCTTCATGGCGCGGGCTTTAGTGAGGATGATATCTTCTAATTGGCGGGCGGTGGCGGCATCGGCGGGGGCATCGTTCCACACACCTTTGGAATCTTTGGTTTGTTTGAACACTTTGGCTTGGATGGCATCGGCGCGGAGCTCTTTGCCCAAAATGAGGATGTTCACCTTCACTTTTTCGGTGGGGTTTTGGGGAGAAACGTACCAATCGGTAATGATGGTGCCGCCGTTGCTGTCGGCCTGGGTGAGGGGCATGAAGCCCACGCTTTCCAAGCTGGCGCGCCACAGGTAGGCGTTCACGGCCATTTCCGACGAGCCGCCGCCCAGCAGGCCGCCGCCGTTTTTGTTTTTAAAGGCATCCAAAATGTTGCCAGATTTGCCAGAGAAGATACCAGGGCCTTTGGGCATATCGTACGTGGGGTTGGGGTCGGCTTGCTTCACGTTGACGCCACTGCACCCTCCTACGCTGGTGAGAGTGAGGGCAACCATGCACAGCACACCCAAGCTTCGGAGGGCAGGGGCTGCCTTGAGAGTGGCATTGTTTGTTGGCTGATACACGCGCATGAGGATTCCCCTTCTTCAGGTGGGCAGTTTTGCGGGGGTTGGGGATACTTGTCAAACAAAAAGGAGCCTTGCGGCTCCTTTCTGAAAGTCTAAGCTAAGCTTAGAACTTAACGCGCATGTTTACGCCCATCAAGTTGATAGCGTCGGTAGCAGTACCGGTAACATCAGCGTCGAAGTTACGCAGCAAGGCAGCCACGGACACGCCGTCAGCTACATTGTACTGAGCGGCAACACCCATGCTGGTCAGCTTGTCGCTGGCAGCAGTGGCGGAGCGCCAGTGTTCCGACTTGGTGTAGTCGGCGGCAACTTCAAAGGCATCCCAAGCGTAGCCAACTTTGGCGTACATTTGGCTGGGGTCGTTTGCGCCCACAACACCTTTATCCAGGCTAGCAGAAGCGTAGCCCAAAGTTGCACCCAAACCGCTGTTGTGACGGGCGCTAGCAGCGGCCGTGTAAACTGCGCTTTGTACGTTGGTTGCAGTGGTGTTTTCGTCGTTGTTGAAGAAAGCACTACCAGCAGCAGCAACTTTAAAGTCGCCCACGCCACCATCATAGTACACACCCATGTCCATATCGCCACCTTGAGCGATTGCGGCACGACCTTGAACGCCGTTAAAGATAGGCGAGTCGTAACGAATGCTGTTGGTGATGTTTTCGGACATGCCATAGGTCATGGCATTGGGGGTGAAGCCTGTGTTCAGAACGCCAGTACCAGCGGTACGGAAGCCCAAACCACCACCGATGTCGGCGATGTCGGCGTCCATAACGTCATTGGCGCCTGCGAGGTCCACGGTGAAAGCGCCATCAGATGCGGTGCTTTGTTTACCGAGGTACAAGCCACCGAAGTTACCAGACATACCTACGCGAGCCTGACGGCTGGTGAAGGTTGCAGCGGCACCGGCAACGGGAGTTTGGGAGTTGCTGCCCAAGGTTACGTTGCTTTGTTGGTAGGCGTCGGAAGCGTTGTCAGACATGGCGCCTTCCAGCAGAACGCTGGCGGTGAGGCCATTGTCCAAGGCTTGTGCGCCTTTTACGCCCATACGGGTGTTGCTTTTAGCGTTGTCGTTAATTACAACGTCGGTGTTTTGGCCGTCGTCGTAGCTGTACAAACCTTTGTTAACCTGACCGTACAACTCAACGTCGACGGCAGAGGCAGTGGCGGCCACAAATACGATTGCGGTCGTTGCCAAGAGGGTATTTTTCATTTGTCCCTATCCTTACTTGTTTACACACCATGGGTGGGTTCACGCCATGCGTGGTGTTAACTTGCGTTCCCACCACTTATACCGTCAACCGCACCTTGCGGTTTTCAGAACAGGGGGTGTGTGATAGCTATCACAATGACAGTTACCAAACCCTGCCTGTTGCGGGGATTGTTAGCGTGCCTCCCCCCAAGTTGTCAAGCCTTACACCAACCTGAGCAAGCTAAACGGCTGCAATCTGCCTATATATTAGGCATCTTGTCATTTGCAATGTTTGTAACTCATTAAAATATATAAATTTTTACAATTATCACGCAAATCTTATAAAAACGCCTAAATATTCATACGCCCAGCGGGATTGGCACTGGTAGCCTCGGTATTTTGGGTACTGAGGCGTTTGAGGAGTGCCGAAAGCTCGTCGGTGCTATCAAAAAAGATGCGCACAGAACCGCCACCGTTGGTTTCTTGCTGGCGAATAGCAACCTTTAGCCCCACGCGTTCTTGCATCAATTGCTCCAGTGCCGAGATTTTGGGGTCGGATGGACGGCGGCCGCGAGCGGCCTGGCCGGGACGGAGAAGATTCCGTACCAAATCTTCCGTTTCGCGGACGCTCATTTGGTTTTTAATAACCTTATTGGCGGCACGAAGCTGGAGCTCGGCATCTTCCCCCAAACTCAAGAGTGCGCGGGCATGTCCCATAGTCAGTAAACTTTTATTCACACACTCTTTAATTTTCTCAGGAAGAGCCAAAAGACGGAGCAAGTTAGTGATATGAGACCGACTTTTCCCCGTGACACGGGCCATATCTTCGTGGGTGTAGTTGAATTCGGCCACCAAACGCTCGTAACCCATTGCTTCTTCAAGAGGATTGAGGTCGGCGCGCTGGACGTTTTCCACCAACGCCACTTCCAAGGCGCGGCCGTCATCCAAGGTGCGAATGATAACGGGAACCTCGGTAAGGCCTGCTATTTTGGAGGCGCGCCAGCGGCGTTCGCCCCCGATAATCTCGAATTTACCTTGCTGGGCCTGGGATGGGCGCACCAAAAGCGGTTGAATGACACCTTGGGCGCGAATGCTGCTGGCAAGGGCTTCCAGCATGACTTCGTCGAACTGGCGGCGGGGTTGGACGCTGGAGGGGATAAGGCTCTCGACGGGAAGGGTCATATCCGCTTTGGTGGGGGCCGAAGGTTGGGACGACACGGCGGCGGCGGCGCTGTCATCCAGCAACGCGCCCAAACCACGGCCCAAGCCTTTGGTCATCGGTTTGGAGGGCAGGGCCACGCTGGCGAGGGGGGATTCGGCGGGGGGGAGGGTGTCGGTCATGGAGGTTTTCCTTGTTATCTATGTTCGTAAAACGTGTTAAGCGGCCTTGGGCTGGGCGGGGAGGGCGCCCATGCGTTGCATCAACTCAGCCGCTAGTTTGATATAAGCCTGACTGCCAGGACTGCGCACGTCGTAAATAAGACCTGGGGCGCCGTGACTGGGAGCTTCGGACAGGCGCACGTTGCGGGGGATAACCGTTTCAAACACCTTGGTGCCCAAATGTTGACGTACATCGCTTTCCACTTGAGAGGACAGGTTGTTGCGCTTGTCGTACATGGTCAGCAGCACTCCGAGCATTTCCAGCTTGGGGTTGAGATTCTTTTTCACCAATTCAAAGGTTTTGAACAGTTGGGAGATACCTTCCATGGCAAAGAATTCACACTGCAAGGGAATAAGGATATCGCTGGAGGCTACCAAAGCGTTGATGGTCAGCAAACCAAGACTGGGCGGGCAATCGATGAAGATATAATCCCAATGATGTTTGCTGGCTTTCAGGGCGTCCTTGAGTTTACTTTCGCGGGCCATGGCGGGCACCAGTTCTACCTCGGCCCCCGAAAGATGAATGGTGGCCGGTACAAGGCTTAGATTGGGAACTTGGGTGGGCATAGTGGCTTGGTCCAGCGTACTTTCGCCCATCAACAACGAATAGGTATCGTGGCGGGCGGTGCGTTTATCAATCCCAAAACCTGTCGTGGTGTTGCCTTGCGGGTCAAAATCGATCACCAACACACGGTTGCCGCAGGCGGCGAGGGCGGTAGACAGATTGATGGCGGTGGTGGTTTTACCAACCCCACCTTTTTGGTTGGAAAGGGCAATAATGCGTGTAGCCGACATAGTGTTTTTCTCCCCGTTGTAACTATCATGAAGGGGTGTTTTATGGCTGATTTTAGCCGATATACACCATTGCACACATTTTATTCAGATGTATGCGTTCCCCGTGAAACGGGGGTGAGATGCAGCACCACTCCCGTGGGGTGAGTTATACTCGGGAACGACTCTATTGTCATCTGTTGGGCTTTCTCGCAGGCCTCAATTTCCGATTTCACTGCCTCCCCTTTAAGCAACCACCATGAACCATTTGGTCGGAGAAGGGGGAAAGTGGTGATAACAATAGTATCAAGCGCGGCCCAAGCGCGGCAGGTGATGATATCCGCTTTTTCGCGCACCTCGGACACCTGTTTGCCCCACACCTGCACGTTGCGGAGTTTCAATTCATCCACCACTCTTTGGAGGAAGGCGGATTTTTTACCGACCTTTTCGGCCAGCGTGTAGGTGTGTTGAGGGGCTAAGATGGCCAAAATGATGCCGGGAAGGCCGGCACCGCTGCCGACATCCAACACTTTGCACGGTTTGGCGGAGAGATAGGGCACTAACTGGGCGGAATCCAGGATATGGCGGGTTTCTAAATCGGCCATGGTGCTCTCGGCCACGAGGTTGGTGTGGGCGTTCACCTCCCGCAGCAGGGCGGCATACTGTTCCAACTGTTGGAGTTGACGGGGGGTGGGGGTGATGGCAAGGGGTTTGAGGAGGGTTTCCATACCCGTACCTGTGACACAGGCTGTTCGGCTTGAAAAGCAATGTGTTGAAGATGAGTGGCCATAGGGCCACTTACCTGTATCCTGAAAGATACTTATGTGTATACTTATAAAGGGTTACTTATGGTTTTTTAATCTACATATCCAAACTTTTGTGCTTTTTGAGGCGATACTGGGTGAATGGTCACATCCCATTCTAACTGAGGTCGACCCATACGATCTCGCCTACAAATACGCTCGGCCTTTACAAACCGCAGAAGCCGTTGTTGCAAAGCATCTACTAAGGGCTGAACATCCAACATTTGGTAGGTAAGAAATGTTGTATAACTCATACGTTCACAAGCTTGGGCCTTAGGTACGGGGTATATGGAAAAACTTCGGGCATCCCGCTCACATTTTTCATCTCTCAAACTTTCAGAAAAACGATTTACAATGCCATCAAGTATCTTCTGTTGTCGCCTTGTAAGTTCGGTAGGTTGTGTTTGAGGTGTTGATAATGAGCTTTCTTTATTAAATACAAAGGGTAATTTTGGTAGAGTGGGTGGAATTGCTACGCAGGTGGAGTATTGGGCAAAATCCAACACATTGTTTTTACGCCAAGTTTGAAGATAGAATTGAAGTTGAGTCTCATTTTCCAAAACTTCGGCTTCTAAATACGGTGGTATTAGATCAAAAGCATCAAAAGCCAAAGTTGAGTTTGAACCACAGTTGACAAGAGCTACTCCATTATAATCTCCTTCAAACTTACTACAGACCTGCTCGACTAACTGCTCAGGCGTGATGTCCGACGAAACGGCTGGGAGTGGTGGAAATTTTTGCATACATCCTTTTACATACCTGCGGCGGGGGTGGCAAGGGGGTTTGTCTTTTTGATATGCAACCACAGCGTTTGCAGGGCGGCGGGGGTGATGCCGGAAATACGGCCTGCGGCGGCCAGCGTGTTGGGAGTGTGGAGTTTCAACTTTTGGCGGACTTCGGTGCTGAGGCCTTGGAGGCTGTCGTAATCCAGCGTGGTGGGGATTTCCAGCGCTTCATCCTCCTTCAGGCGCACGGCATCGGCCTGTTGGCGTTGAAGGTAACCGTCGTATTGGGCTTCAATGGCCACTTGCTCCAACACGTCGGCAGAAAACAGGGATAAATCGGGTATGTGGGCGTTGACTAACTCCATGGTCACGCTGGGGCGTTTGAGGATATCGAAGATGGAGGCTGTTTGGGCGTAATTCCCGGCCAATTCCGCCACGTTTTGCCCTAGGGGGCTGGTGGTTGGCACTTTGGTGGATTTGGCCACGGCAAAGGCTTGGGCCACCGCCGCTTGGCGTTGGGTAAACACTTGCTGACGGGCGTAACTTATTAATCCCACAGCATTTGCCAGCGGAGTGAGGCGCAAATCGGCGTTATCGGCCCGCAACAACAAACGGTATTCAGCCCGGCTGGTGAACATGCGGTAGGGCTCGGATGTGCCGCGGGTGACCAAATCGTCAATCAGCACACCGATGTAGGCGGTCGCCCTATCCAGCACTAAGGGCGGTTTGCCCGCGGCTTTGAGCGCCGCGTTGGTGCCGGCCATCAGGCCTTGGGCGGCTGCCTCTTCGTACCCCGTGGTGCCGTTGATTTGCCCTGCCAGAAACAGCCCGGGGATTTTTTTGGTTTCCAAGCTGTGGGTGAGTTCGGTGGGATCAATATAATCGTATTCAATGGCGTAGCCGGGGCGCAAAACCTCGGCTTTTTCCAGTCCGGGGATGGTTTTCAAAAGCGCCAGTTGCACATCCAGCGGTAGGCTGGTGGATATGCCGTTGGGGTATACCTCAAAGTTGCTGGCGCTTTCGGGTTCCAGAAAGATTTGGTGGCCGTCTTTGGCGGCAAAGCGCACCACTTTGTCTTCAATGCTGGGGCAGTAGCGGGGGCCTGTGCCTTCAATTTGGCCGCTGTACATGGGGGCGCGGTGCAGGTTGGCGCGGATGACGGCGTGGGTGGCTTCGTTGGTGTAGGTAACATGGCAAGGCAGTTGGGGCTGTGTGATGGCCATAGTGAGGAAGCTGAAGGGGGGTGGGGGGGTATCGCCGTGTTGTTCGGCCAACTGGCTATAGTTGATGGTTTTACCATCCAGCCGTGGAGGGGTGCCTGTTTTGAGGCGTCCCAAGCGGAATTTGAGGGCTTTCAGGCGCTCGGCCAGCTTGACGCTGGGGGGTTCGCCCGCGCGGCCGCCGTGGGTTTGGGATTCGCCGATGTGGATAAGGCCACGGAGGAAGGTGCCTGTTGTTAAAACAACCGCATGTGTTGTGAACGACCAGCCTGCCGCTGTAGTTACGGTTAGGATGCTAGGTGCTAGGGTACTAGGTGCTAGACTGGATGGAATAACATCAACCACTTCCGCCTGTTTAATGGTGAGGTTGGGGGTGGAAAACAGCTCGGCCTGCATCAGTTGGCGGTACAGGGGTTTGTCGGCTTGGGCGCGGGGGCCACGCACGGCGGGGCCTTTGCTGGCGTTGAGCATCCGAAATTGGATGCCGGCTTTGTCGGTGATACGGCCCATCACACCGTCCATGGCGTCAATCTCACGTACCAAGTGGCCTTTGGCTAAACCACCAATAGCAGGATTACAGCTCATTTGGCCGATGGTATCGATGTTCCCCGTGAGCAACAGCGTGGCGGCCCCCATGCGGGCGCTGGCGGCGGCAGCTTCGGCACCGGCGTGCCCGCCGCCCACCACAATGACATCGTAGTGCAGAGTGCTCATAATATAGACAGATAGGGGGTAGGGGCGGTGGTGTCAACCGTCTAACTGGGGAAAGGAGTTAGGGGCGAGGACGCGGAGTGTGGAAAAGGGATCAATAAGTTTTCCTTTAGCATCCAACTGTTGGCGCACAACCGGAGAAAGGGCGGAGCGCCATTTGTCGTGCTGGCATATCCGTGGGGTTGTTTCCTGGTTGTAAACCGCCAAGGCTTTGCGAAACGTTTCAAAAAGTTCCGGGTTTTGTTGGCATAGCACCCATACCTCTAACGCCCGACGGCGGCCCGCCGCCAGAACGATGAGCATACCATGTTGGTGGGTTGGGTAGATGTGTGAGTTCATTCTACTTTATTAAAGTATACTCTCTAAAAATCAAGGGGGTTGGCAGAAAAGAAATAGGTCTTTGAGGGGTTTTGAGGGCGCTTTTGCGTGTTTGGCCCACATTACGATTAGTATAACCCCATGATTTCCAATTGTTCGGCTGCGGGCCATGACAGTTATGTGCAACCCATCACGGGAGCGGTAAGCCGCAAAGACCCTGTGACGGGGATAAGCCAAGCGGCCAGCGTGCGGGGTAATAGTGTGCCAGAGCAACCTGTTAGGCCCGCTGTGGCTAACACGGTGAGTGGGGCCAGCATGGCTACTTATGTTTGCAGAACCTTTGGAACCTGTGACCTCGGTTGCTGCTGTGAAGGCTTATGGAGGTTAAATTTATTCCCAAATTTTACCAATCAATAACTGTATATGAATATTGTTTGTATTATACCAGTCTTACTTACCAATATACATATGACGGTTATTATTAATAATCAAAATAGCTTTTCATCATTGACTCGTGAGTTATAGAAACGGTTTTCAAATTAGTTTTCGTTCCTTCTCCTTTTTCCCCAACCCCTGTGCATATCTCCCCCACTTACCCCCAACTCTTCTTTGTTAATTTTTTCCCCTCATTCTATATCTCCTTACCCATCTCTTTTTTTCCCAACACCTTCTTCTCTTTCCCAATAACATATCAATATCTTAACAACTTATCCTTCATACCCCCAGCCCTACTTCCACCCCTCTTCTTTTAATTTTATTCTTTTTAAGTTGTCAGTCGGGTTGATGTTTGGGATAACCCTCCCATGTCCAACTTTCTCCAAGCCCTTCACCATCAGCCCGTCACTCGTCTTCCCGTATGGTTCATGCGTCAGGCAGGCCGTTATTTGCCCGAATACCAAAAAGTCCGTGCAACGTTCCCCGACTTCATCCAATTTTGCCTCACGCCAGACGCCGCCACCCAAGTCACCCTCCAACCTGTCACACGGTTTGATGTCGACGCCGCTATCATCTTTGCCGACATTCTGACTATTCCCCACGCCCTCGGCCATACCGTTACCTTTAGCACTGGCTATGGCCCACATGTAGAACCCATCACCACCACCGCCCAGATTACCCAACTTGCCAACCGGTTAGAGAATATCGTATCCCTTTCCCCTGTGGCTCAAACCGTCGCTCAAACCCGCAAAGCCCTCCCAAAGTCCAAAGCGGTTATTGGCTTTTGCGGAGGCCCCTTCACGTTGGCTTGCTATATGTTGGATGCCAAACCCAGCCAAGGCATCCCCAACACCTTGAAGATGATAGCCGAACACCCCCGCAGTTTTACCCGCTTGTTGGATACCCTCACCGCCGCCTGTGCCACCTATCTTTCCATGCAAATCCAAGCAGGGGCCGATGCCGTTCAAGTGTTCGAAAGTTGGGCCTCCGCTTGCCCTGCCGAACACTGGAAAGCGTACATCCATACCCCCCTTATCACCCTTAGCAAAGCGGTCAAACTCCAACATCCCGCCACACCCGTGTTGCTGTTTCCCCGCTTGGCAACCAACGCCCAGCTTTTAGCCCTCCGCAATGCAGCCCCCAACACCTTCAATGCCTTATCACTTTCCACCGAAACTGATCTCGCATGGGCCGCCCAAACCCTTCAACCTCAGGTTACCATCCAAGGTAACCTTGATCCGATGTTGTTCACCAAAGCCACACCCGCCCCCCTCCAAAACGCCCTGAACCAAAGCCTTTCCTTGTGTGGCAACCAACCGGGCTATATTGTGAACCTAGGCCACGGGTTTACCCCCGAGACAAACCCCGATTTTGTTAAATACACAGTCGAAACCATTCACGCCTTCCAACCAGCAAAGTCATAATCATGCGCCTTGAATCCGCCCATCTCGTCCTTACCCCCATCCAATTCACCGATGCCAACGATATCCACCAAGCCATCCGCGAATCTATTACCGACCTTAAAACCCAATTTGTCTGGGCCGAAGAACCCTACACACTCCGCCACGCCCAAACGCTGGTGCAAGAGTCGGTGGCCAACCAACGGGAAGGCAAAGCCCTCACCTTCGGTATCCGCAGCAAAACGGGCCGTATGTTGGGCGCCTTGTCGGTGCACGAAGTGCCCGACATGTTGGGTAAAAAAGTCCCCATGCATAAAATCGAAGTCTGGATCCGCCAATCCGACCAAAACCAAGGCTTCTGGGCTGAAGCCCTGCAAGTGGCCACCGACGCCATTATCAAATCCCTCGGTTCCCGCCGCGTGTTCGCCCACGTGTTGTCACCCGAAGTCGCCAAAATTTACCAAAACGCAGGGTACCAACTTGAGGCCACCCTCACCAACGCCCACATGGGCGAAGGCGGCCAACCCGCCCCCGTCATGATTATGGCCAAAACGGCGTAAATAAAATTAATATTGACAAAAGGAATACTATATTGTATACTACAATATGTCTCAAGGTAAAACACTCAAATTAACAATTTTAAGAGCTCAAGAGCTTTCTACACTTATTGGTACGGGAGTTTTTTTAGATATTGCTCAAGAGGGGTCGTTTAGAAATTTGTCTTCCGCAAACAGACTTCGAGATCAACTCAAACCAGACTCACCAGCTGTGACTCAATGGAGTATGTTGAATAAAGCAATACACCGTATGATAAAAGACCACCTTGAAAAAATACGCAACAAACCTGTTTCTGACCAAGATGTTCAGACATGGCTAAAACATAATAAAGTTGATAGATATCAAGATATTTTTGGTAAACGTTGGTTGCATGAACAAACGCGTTAAATTCAATCCACCATCCCCAACCGAGCCTTCTCCACCCACCCCTTGTACCCGCTGGTTTCCACTTTGCACAAAGCCCCCTCGCACCGGTCAAGGCTTACCACCACGCCAGGGGCCAGTTTGGCCACCATGGCACTGGCCACATCATCTTTGCGGTACAACACGGCAGGTTGAGTCCCTACCACCAATCCGCCTTTCTGGGCGGAAACCATACCCACATACACCCAGCCTTCTTCCGCCTCGGCATCTTTCACTTTGTAATAGTTGTCATACCGCGCCAACAACTGCACGGGGTATCCCGCCCGCTGATAAATCCACAAAATGGGGTACTCGTTCCCTGGCCCGCTGCGCACGTTCACATCGCCGTTTTTCAAGGTGGCATACCGCGGGAACTGCTTCCCCGCCGGCACAACCACGGTACCCGAAACCTCAGCCTCCTGCGCCCCAACGGCTGCACTTGCCACCATCAACCCCAAACCCATAAGCCATGCTGTTTTCATGGTACCAAGGTAACCTGCAAATGTGCTGCCGCCAAGGGGTTAGGCTAAATCAAAAAAGCACAAATTTTCAGGAGCAATACGGCAAGCCCACCCCATACGGGCTGCATGTTTCATTTGATGGTCATGGCTTCGGCGGTATTGATCAGCCCAAGCGATTGGTGCTGTTGTGAGTTCTTTGTTATGAAGATCGTTCAACGCGTTTTGAGTTACCCACAACGTTTTTCCATCATCAAACATATTGAACAAATGAACACTTATGCCTTGGTTCATCGTTTGAGGATTGAGCAAGGTGTTTGAAACGATGAGTTCCAAAGGTGCCCCAATGTGTTGAGTTAAGGCGGACGAACTCTTTAAAACCCATATGTTTCCTAAAGGTAAGCCATCTTGTCCTACAAGGCCGTGGTTAGGCCGTTTTCCCTCTTTGGCTTGCCAGCAAGCCTTCAAATACCGCAAATGGGGAGGGTGAATGGTAAATTTTCGTTTCACATCCGAAGGTATTTGTTTCCATGTGGCATAATCAATCTGCATATCAACATCACTGCTGGCTGGCAGTGGAATACCTGCCAAATGATAGGGCCACACGCTGCCATACACACGGCAATTAGCTCCACAAGTAAACCCACCAACAACATCAAGAGCCCGTTGCACAGGTGCAGGGCGTACAACAGGGTGAGGGTAAGGAAATCCAAGATTCATAAATATCCCTTAATTCGTCGTATACGATATGTCAACCCACCCGATACCCCAACGCCTCCACAAGGTGCCCCCGCCGAATATCCGCCGCCTCTTCCAAATCCGCCAACGTCCGTGCCACCCGTATCACGCGGTGGTAGCCCCGCGCACTCAGGCCCATTTTATCGGCGGCGGTGTTCAGCAAGGCACGGCTTTCCCCGTCCAACGGGCAAAACTCGTCCATCAACGCCCCCTGCAACTCGGCGTTGCACACCACTTTGCCGCCGTAACGTTGGGTTTGCAACGCCCGCGCCCGTGCCACCCGCGCCGCCACCTCGGCCGTGCCGTCTTTGGCGGGGGGCAGGCTCAAATCGGTGGCCTTCACGGCGGGTACGGCAATCTTCAAATCAAACCGGTCTAACAACGGACCGCTCAACTTGGCCTGATATTCCGCCCCGCACATGCTCTGCTTTTTGCACCCTTTGGCAGGGTCGCCCAAATAGCCGCAGGGGCAGGGGTTCATGGCGGCAATCAACTGAAAGCGCGCAGGGTATGTAATGTGGTGGTTGGCGCGGCTTATCGTAATGGTGCCCGTCTCCAACGGTTGCCGCAACGTCTCCAGCACTTGGCGGGGGAATTCCGGCAACTCGTCCAAAAACAACACCCCGCGGTGGGCCAAACTCATTTCCCCAGGCTTGGCTTTCATGCCGCCTCCCGTCAACGCCACAGGGCTGGCCGAATGGTGAGGGTCGCGGAACGGCCGCTGGCTGATAAGCCCCGCCCCACCCGCCGTGCTCCCCAACGTGCCGGCCACCGAGTGAATCATGGAAATCTCCAGCGCCTCGGTGGCGGAAAGCGGCGGCAACAACCCCGGCAACCGCGCCGCCAACATGCTTTTGCCGCTCCCGGGGGGCCCGCTCATCAGCAGGTGGTGCCCCCCTGCCGCTGCAATCTCGGCCACGCGCTTGGCGGTTTCTTGGCCTCGAATGTCCCGTAAATCCCGCCCCGTATCCACCCCCACCGCTGCCCCTTGGGCGCTGGGTCGCGCGGCTGCCACCACCTCGTCGCCCCGCAGGTGGCGTATCAGCTGGTTCAGGGTGTCAAACCCGTACACGCCCATGGCACCCCCCGCCCACGCGGCCTCCCCCGCATTGGCGGCGGGGCATATAAACCCCCTCAACCCCAACCCCGCCGCTGCAATGGCCGCGGGCAAACACCCGTTCACGCTGCGGATACTCCCATCCAACCCCAACTCCCCCATCACGGCCATGCCGTCGCAGGCGTCGGTGGGCACAATGCCCAACGCGGCCAAAATCCCCACGGCAATGGGCAAATCGTAATGGCTCCCATCCTTGGTAATGTCGGCGGGCGAAAGGTTAATGGTAATCCGCTTGGGCGGCATACTTAAGCCCAACCCATGGAACGCCCCCCGCACCCGCTCGCGGCTTTCCCGCACCGCTCCACTGGGCAACCCCACCACGTAAATGCCAAACTCGCCGCCGGTCACTTGGGCTTCTACCTGCACGGGCTTGGCCTCCAAACCCGTCAACGCCAAGGTTAAAATCTGCGATACCATGCCCCACGCTGCCGCACATAAATCAAACAGTCAAGATTAAACAAACAAAAATCTATAAAACCTACTAAACCACCGCCCCCAAAGCCGCCACAACAAGCTGCCAAGCTCCCCACACCCCAAAGTACGCCAATCCCGTGGCGGCTAATACAATCAGTTGCAGGCGTTGGCGTTCCATTGTGCTCGTATAGTATACTGTATTCATAATGTCAAGCTACTTTTCAACACGAAACCCTGCCCCTGCCCCTTGCCCCTTGTACCTTGCCCCTATATACAAGCTTTATGACCAAACAGCGCCTCTCCCACATCCGCAACTTCAGCATCATCGCCCACATCGATCACGGCAAATCCACGTTGGCGGACAGGTTGTTAGAAGTCACTGGCACCATTGATAAGCGCCAGATGAAAGACCAAATGATGGACACGATGGAGCTGGAGCGCGAGCGCGGCATCACCATCAAAGCCAACGCCACCCGCCTTAGTTTTAAGGCCAAAGACGGCCAAACCTACCAAATGAACTTCATCGATACCCCTGGCCACGTAGACTTTGCGTACGAGGTAAGCCGCAGCCTGCAAGCCTGTGAAGGCGCCCTGCTGGTGGTGGATGCCACCCAAGGCGTGGAAGCCCAAACGCTGGCCAACGTGTACACGGCGATTGATTTGAACCTTGAAGTGGTACCTGTGCTGAATAAAATAGACCTCCCCAGCGCCGAACCCGCCAAAGTGAAAACCCAAATTGAAGAGATGATTGGGATTGAAGCCCAAAACGCCGTGGTGTGCAGCGCCAAAACGGGCGTGGGCGTTACCGACATTCTGGAAGAAATCGTGGTGCGCATCCCCGCGCCCGAAGGCGACCCCACCGCCCCCGCCAAGGCCATGCTGGTGGATGCCTGGTACGACAACTACTTGGGCGTGGTGGTGCTGGTGCGCATGCTGGATGGCACCCTCACCAAAGGCAGCAAAGTGCGCTTTATGGCCACCAACAAAGCCTATCAGATTGATCGGGTTGGTATTTTGCACCCCATGGAAGCCAATCGTTTCCGCACGGTGGAAGCCCTTCACGCCGGCGAAGTGGGCGTCATGACCGCCGCCATCAAAGAGGTAGCAGATGCCTTGGTGGGCGATACCATTGCCGATGCCGTGGCGGTGAACCAAGGCCTCGTCACACCCCTCCCCGGCTTCAAAAAAGCCGTGCCTATGGTGTTTTGTGGCCTGTACCCCACCGAGGGCGACGAGTACGAGCACATGAAAGAAGCCATGGCCAAACTCCAGCTGAACGACACCAGTTTCAGTTTCATCCCCGAACACTCCCCCGCCCTTGGCCACGGCTTCCGCTGCGGCTTTTTGGGATTGCTGCACATGGATGTCATCCAAGAACGCTTGGAACGGGAACACAACTTGGATTTGGTCACGACCGCCCCCAACGTGGTGTATCAGGTGAAAAAGACCGACGGCACGCTGATTGATATCGAAAGCCCTGCCGACCTCCCCAACCCCTCCCAAATCGATTGCATTCTGGAACCGATGATCAAAGGCACGGTGATGGTGCCGGAAGAATACCTCGGCAGCGTTCTCACCCTGTGTCAGGAAAAACGCGGAATCCAACAAAGCCTTACGTATTATGGCAACCGCATCATGGTGGTGTACCGCCTGCCCTTGAACGAAGTGGTGTTGGACTTTTACGATCGCCTCAAATCCCTTACCCGCGGGTATGCCAGCTTTGATTACCAACCCGACGGCTTTGAAGTGGGCGACTTGGTACGGGTAGATATTCTCATCAACCAAGAGCCGGTGGATGCCTTTGCCATGATGGTACACCGGGGAATGTCCGAAACCCGTGGCCGCGCCCTCATTTCCAAACTGCGGGAACTCATCCCGCGGCAAATGTTCGATGTCATTTTGCAAGCCACCATCGGCGCCAAGGTGATTGCCCGCGAAACGGTGAAAGCCATGAGGAAAGACGTAACCGCCAAATGCTACGGTGGCGATATCACCCGCAAACGCAAACTATTGGAAAAACAGAAAGAAGGTAAAAAGCGGATGAAATCCGTCGGCCGCGTGGATATCCCGCAGGAAGCCTTCCTCGCCGCCCTCAAACTGGGCGATTAAATTTGATTTTTTAATTTACCACACCAGCAGCAAGCAGTACTTTGATGAGAACAACAGCCGTCGCGTACATGTATGCTCTGGTACACAATGTTGGCTCAGCTCTAGTTAGTAGAATTTGAGAGTAGCTTTAAACACGGTGACGTTGGAGGTACACATAGATGGCACCTTGACCGCCTTCGTGAGGAAGGGCGGTATGAAAGGCTTGAACGCGAGGATGGGCCGCAAGCCACGTGGGGATTTGGGATTTGATGAGACCCATATCCCCGTTGGGGCCATGGCCACGGCCCTTGCCGGTGATAATGACCACACAGCGGATATCTTCGTCGTAGGCTTGGTGGAGCCAATTCATGGTTTTGAGCCAGGCATCGCCTTCGTGGTAACCGTGGAGATCGAGCCAGGCTTCGGGAGGAAAACCGCCTTCGGCTAAGGTTTTGAGAAGACTGGCGGGAATATTAGAGGCTTTGCCGCTTTGGAGACGGGGTGTGTTGGTGAGGATATCCAACGGGTGGGAACGGGGTTTCCAAGAGGGGGGGTGATATACGGCGGGATGTTTGGGTTCAAAGTGGGTGCGGGAAGGTTTGCGGTGACCCAGCTTGGTGGTGGCTTGGGTTTCGGCTTGCCAGTGGGGGTCGGCCTCAACGGCCTTTTGGAGTTTGCGGTGCGGCATGGGGCATGCTGATGCTAGGGGTTGTAAGCCAGTGTTGGAACAGGGCAAACCATGGGTCATCCAGCTTGGCGGCGGTGGTGGGGGTAGGGCCGCGCAGGGCGACATCGACCAGTGCCAGCGTGGGGGCGGGGACAGCCGAGCGGAGGTTGGTGAAATATTGGCTGGCTTTGGCGGTTTCACCAAGGTTTAACAAGGCTTTGAAGTGGAGAATATGGTGGGCGGGGAGTTTGCCAAACATATCCAGCGCTGCTTGAGTGGTGGTGCGCACTAAGGCCCAGTTGGCTTGGCCTGCGGCGTGTTGGGCTTTGACCAAGCTGGCGTAGGGGCCAACATGGGGGTTATCCAGCCAGCTTTCCAGTTCGGCGAGGTCGGCTATGCCTTCGTGCAGGCGGGCAAAGGCTTCCAGTACCTCTTCGTGAGGGAGGGGGTTGAGTTTGGTGAGCAGAGTTCGGGCGGCTTGAGTATCTTCGGCCATGCTAAGGCTGAGGGCTTGGACGAGGCGGGGGAGTTCTGGCTTGGGTGGTGCGGCGCGGAACCAGTTGCGCAACGTGCCAGGAAAACGGGCCAACCAGCTGACAAACTGGCCGAGATAAAAGGTGAGTGCCAACAGGATAAGAAGGGCAATGGCACCGATGGCGGCGGTGGTGGAAAGCTCCCACCCGTGCCAGGTGAGGGTGAGGGTGCCGGCGTCTTGCCCTGTAAGCCACACAACGCCCAGCACCAAGGCCAGCAAAATAAGAACGTTGAGGGCATTGAGGAGGGAGGTCATGGGGCGGTCTCGTTGAGCAGGGTTTGATAGGCAGCCAGAGTTTGGTTCAGGGCGTGTTGGATGGACAGGTAGGTTTGCAGCGATGTTGCCAAGGCTTGAGCTTGGGGCATGGAGGCATAGGGAGGTTGGGACAGGGTGGTGAGGGCTTGGGGAAGGGAACCTTGAAGGATACTATGTTGCACGGATGGAATGTTGATGGGTGTTGATGGGGTTGGTTGTGTGGTGATGGAACGAAGAGAGATAAATGAGGACATCCATGACGGGGCTTGGTTGGGGATGGGTTGGGGGGGCGGGATAAAGGCTTCAGGTTGGGGAAGGTTGGCGGCTTGAGCCAAAAGTGTTGGAAGAGTTGGAGCGCCTTGGGGTGGGAGAGTCGACGTGAGGGAGGTAAGGGCTTCGGTAAGGGCGGTGTTGGACACTGTTTGCGCGTTGCGAAGCGTGGTTTGGGCCAGGCTTTGGGCTTGGGGGGAACCTTGCAAAATGGCGGTTTGGAGAAGGTTGAGAGTGATTCCCAAAGTGAGTGTTGGGTTGATGGTGGGTGAGATGGGTGTTGTAGGAGTGGATTCGGTTGCAAAGGTGTGGGTGGGTTGGGCTTCCAGCACGGTGACATCGGTGTGGGAGGTTGGCAGGGTTGGGGGGATGGGCGTGGCATCATCGGTGGTGAGGACGCGGATGGTGGCTTGGGAGGTATCCAGTGGCTGGCCTGCGGCGAGGGTAGGGGAAGGAGAGGAAGGTAACAAAGACGAAGATTGTTGCATGGGTGGAAGAGATGTGACCACGGCCCATGCCCCTGCACCCGCGATGGCGAGGGTTACAAGCAACCAGAGGGTGCGTTTGCGAGGGCCCGAAGGGTGTGGATGAGGCTGGTGAGGGTGGGGTGGCTGGCCGTGACCACCCGGGGAAACGGCGCTGCCGCCTGGGCCACCTTGGGGCTGAGCGCGACGGCGGTGGCGGAGGGGTGGAGGCATGGCAGCATGTTGCCGTGTTGGAGGAGTTTCAGCAAGTGCTTTGTGCTGCCCGCCGAGAAGAGAAGGATATGGGTGATGCGGGGAAGGTGGGTGATAACCTCGGGCGGCAAAGCTTCGGCGTAGGTGGTGGTGTAGGCGCACAGAGGGGTTATGGTGTGGCCGGCTGCGGTGAGGGGGGCGTGCCACTCCATTTCCGCCAGATTGCCGTGGAGGTGGGTGAAGTGGGCTGTGGGTTGCGTCGCGAGATGGGCGGCAAGGTGGGCGCCATCCGACGTGCCGATGTGGATGATGCGGGCGGGGTTGGGCAGGGC
>JBAQUT010000045.1:0-11235 GCA_049297695.1 Alphaproteobacteria bacterium
GAATACGGCTTTTTGGTGGACGAAGTGACCATCAACGAAACGTTTTTTTACCGCCATGAACCCCAACTCCAAGGCTTTATTACGGAAGTTCTGAACCCTTTGGTCTCGGCCCGCCGCACCCAAGGCAAAAAAATGTTCCGTATTTGGAGTGCCGCCGCCAGCACAGGCGACGAGCTTTACACCATCGCCCTGATTTTAAAAGACCAAGGCCTTCTGGGCAAAGACATGCAATTTGAGCTGGTGGGCACCGATATTTCCCACGAAGCGCTCAAAAAAGCGCGGGATGGCGTTTATAAAAAATACAACATCCGCAACGTGCCACCGCCTGTGCTGCAACAATGCTTTACCGTGAACACGGTGGACGATACGTACACCTTGAAATCCGAGATAAAATCTCTCTGCAAATTCCAAGAAATGAACCTGATGGACGCCACCCGCTGCGCAAGCCTGGGCAAGTTCGACGTTATTTTTGTGCGCAACGTATTGATTTACTTTGATGAAAAAAGCAAAGAGCAGGTAGTGAAAAACCTGTGCACCAACCTGCACGACGACGGCTACGTGATTATGGGCCACAGCGAAAACGTGTACTCCCAGCGCCACTTGCTGAAGCCCGACAAGGTGAAAACCGCCAGCCTTGCCCACATTAAAGCCCCGCCAGGCACCGAAAAGCTTTAAATTTTTCTCTTGTTTGTTACATTGTAATACACTATATTACAATGTAACAAATTTCAGGAGAATATCCATGACCAACATTTCATTCCGCCCCCGCGATGCCAAGCTGGCAAAAGAAATTGACGCCGTAGCAGAACGGCTTGACCGTTCCCGCTCATGGGTTATCAACAGTGCCTTGGAAGCTTATGTGGAGCGCCAAAAAGAGATTGATGAGGGTATCCGTAAAGCTATCAAATTTGCTGATGAAAACCCCACCGCTTTTGTCCCGCATGACGAGGTCGTCAAACGGGTTAAAGCCACTATCCAACGAAACTTAACAAAATGAGACCTGTTTTATGGTCTGAGTTGGCCTTGGCTGAGTTAGATAACCAGGTTGCCTACATCAGCAAGCATAATCCTCAAGTCGCCATAAAAATTCCGGAACGGCTCTTCAAGTTGGCGGAGATGTTGTCTGAATTCCCCAAACTGGGTAGCGAGTACAACCCTCCCAACATCCGTCAATTGCATGTAAATGGTTTGCCTTTTGTAATTGTTTACCGTATTAAACCCAGTGCTATTCAAATCCTCCATCTCTACCATACCCGTCAGGAGCGCCTATGACCTTTTATACCCTTCTCGATAGTGGCAACGGCCGCAAGCTGGAACAGATGGGCACGGTGGTGACCGACCGACCCGAACCCCAAGCCCTGTGGCCCAAAGCCCTGCCGGATAACGCCTGGGCCGCCGCCCATGCCGTGTTCAATGCCGAGGATGACGATGGCGATGGCAATGGCCGCTGGAACATTGCCCCCAACACCCCCTCCACATGGCCTGTGGCATGGGATGGGTTACCCTTCCACGCCCGCCTCACCGCCTTCCGCCACTTGGGCTGCTTCCCCGACCAAGCCCTGCACTGGGAATACCTGAAAACCCACTTAAAACCGGGCATGAAACTGCTCAACCTGTTCGGCTATTCCGGCGTGGCCACACTGGTGGCTGCCCGCGCAGGGGCCGAGGTGGTGCATGTGGATGCCAGCAAAAAAGCCATCGGCTACGGGCGCGAAAACGCCGAACTGGCGGGGCTGGACAAAAAACCCATCCGCTGGATTTGCGACGACGCGCTGACCTTCATGAAACGCGAAGTGCGGCGCGGCAACCAGTACCACGGCATCATCCTCGACCCCCCCAAATACGGCCGTGGGCCGGATGGGGAAAAATGGGAATTCTTTGCCAACATGCCTGCCCTGCTGGAAACCCTTGCCCCGCTCACCATCAACGCCCAAGGCAGTTTCGGCATCCTCACCGCCTACGCGCTGCGCGCCAGCGCCGAGGCCATGGCCAGCAGCCTGGCGGAAGCCTACAAACCCCTCCAAGGCCACACAACCCACGGAACTCTTACCTGCACCGACGCCGCAAACCGTAGCTTTGCGACCGCCTTATGGGCTAGGTGGGAGAAGTAAACCTTGTCATTGATAGGCTTCAATCCTATATTTCACACATGATTCAAAAAGTCCTCAACTTCAGCTGCCTTGTTCCCTTCAACGCTGATGCCAGCCGCGTTGCGCTCCTCAAACGCTCTGCCTCTAAAAAACTCCACCCAAACCACTACAGTGGAATCGGGGGAAATGTGGAACTTGACGAACTTATTAACCTACCTTCCTGCATTGAACGGGAATGGGGTGAAGAAACCAACATTCCTTGGGCCGAACTCTCTAATGTTCGTCACTGGCTCACTATGTCGGTCATCCGTGGAGACTCTCTCTACATCATGCATTGGTATTCGGGGTGTCTCGCCAACCTTCGTACCTTCCCGTGCGATGAAGGGGATGTTGAACTCCACACCACCAGCAACCTTCCCTCACCCCTGACGTCACCTGCCCAAGCGGCAATTCGTTATATGGTAGATAACTGGAATAACCCACTAACTTCTCCCCAACTCGCTCTTGTGAATGATGCGACTGCCGAACTAACGTTCCAACGATAATTACCCCTAATACCTTAGCACTCAGTACTCCTAAACCGTCCCCACCGTCTTCAACTTCATCTTGGAATTAATCTCCGCTTGGCTCAGCACCGGCACGCTGGGCAAGGTGCGCTCCATCAGCATCCGCGCAAAGGGCCGCACCACGGGGCTGGTCAGCAGCACGGGCTGGAAGCCTTGGTTGAACATCTTCTCAAACGTATCCCGCGCGGATTTCAAAAAGTTTTGCACCTTCTCCGGCGCCATGGCCAGCTGGCGCTCGTCGCCCTCCACGTGGATGGCCTCCTGGAATTCCCTCTCCCACGCGGGCGTGAGGGCAATAATCTGCAATGTGCCGTCCGGCGCAATGCTTTGGTTGGAAAGCTGGCGCCCCAACCGCTGCCGCACATGCTCGGTCAGCAACGTTACGTTGCGCACACCTTGCATCTCGGCCAAAGCCTCCATAATGGCGGGCAAGTCGCGGATGCTCACACGTTCCTTCAGCAAATTCTGCAACACTTTTTGCAGCAAAGCTTTAGGGAGTTTGTCGGGCATCAATTCGTCAATCAGCTTGCCGTGGTTGGGGCGGATTTCATCCAGCAGTTTGTCCAGCTCGCCCCGCGTGAGCAGCTCGGCCAAGTTGTCTTTCACCACTTCGGTCAGGTGGGTCACAATCACGTTGCTGGTATCCACCACCGTGTAACCGTTAAACTGGGCCTGCTCGCGCTGGCTGTCGGCAATCCACAGGGCGGGCAGGTTGAAGGTCGGCTCCACCGTGGGCTTGCCGTCAATTTTCGGGGCGTTGCCGCCGGTGGGGTCCATGGCCAGCAACATGCCAGGCTCCAGCACGCCGCCGCCCGCTTTAATCTCCTTAATGTACAACTGGTACTCGCCGGGTTTCAGCTGCTGCAAGTTATCCTGAATCCGCAAGCTGGGCACCACAAACCCAATGTCCCGCGCCATTTGCCGCCGCATGGCTTTAATCTGCTCGGTCAGCCTGCCGCCTTTGCTTTCATCCAACAAATTCAGCAAGCCGTAGCCCAACTCCAGCCGCAAGGTATCCACGTGCAGCAGGCTGGCCAAGGGCGGTTCGGGCGGGGGGGCGGTTTTGGCTTTCACGGCGTCTTCTTTCGCCTTCACCTGCTCGGGCGTGGGTGGCGGCGGGCGTATGCTTTCCTGATAGCTGTACCACCCCATGCTGCCCAACGCGGCGGTGAGCAGCCAAAACGGTAGAACGGGCATATCCGGCAACAACGAAATAATGGCCGTTAACCCCGCCCCCACAAACATGGCCTTGTAGTTGCCCAACAACTGGCCAAACACCATGGTACCCGCCCCTTCGCTGGTGCTACCGCTTTTGCTCACCAACATACCCGCGGCGATGGAAATGCTCAGCGCTGGAATATACGCCACCAACCCGTCCCCAATGGTCAGCACCATGTAGCGGTTAATGGCATCCATCATGGTCATGCCGTGCTGCATAACCCCCACGCCCGTGCCCACAAACAGGTTGAGGCCGGTAATAATCAGCCCAGCAATGGCATCCCCGCGCACAAACTTGCTGGCACCGTCCATGGCCCCAAAAAAGCCCATTTCCTGTTCCAAATCTTTCCGCCGAACCTTGGCCTGCTCTTCGTTAATCAACCCCGCATTCAGGTCGGCATCAATGGCCATTTGCTTACCGGGCAAACTGTCCAAGCTAAAGCGGGCGGCCACTTCGGCAATCCGGCCTGAACCCTTGGTAATCACCACAAAGTTCACGATGATGAGCACCAGGAAAATCACCAGCCCAATCACAAAATTCCCGCCCATAATCACTTTACCAAAGGCCTCAATAATATGCCCCGCCGCCGCCCCGCTGGTATGCCCCTGCTCCAGTACCAGCCGCGTGCTGGCCACGTTGATGGCCAAACGGAACGTGGTGGTTACCAGCAACAGCATGGGGAAGGCCGTAAACTCCAACGCCCGTTGCACAAACAACGTAGTCAGCAAAATCAACAGCCCGATGGTGATGTTCAGCGCAATCAAGGCATCCAGCAAAAACGCGGGGAGCGGGATGAAAAACATCACAATCAAGGCCAGCACGCCCATGGCCAACAGCACGTCTAAACTTCGTGCCTGCGCAAGTATCTTGCTGTAATCCACGTGGGCGCCTTTTATTGTTCTCTCCGCACCCTTTATACGGGGTTTTACCCTCGGCGTGAAGTGCTTTCGCCCACCTTGCAGGCATACACCCCTTGATTGCCTTGTGTGTAAAGCGCATTATTAAAAACAATCAAGAAAGAATTAAATGTGTCTGCTCCCTTACCTGTCACCATTTCCGAAAACCACAACGCCCCCTACGGCCAAACCATCCGCACCGGCCCCCACGTGTACACGGCGGATGAACCTGAAACCTTGGGCGGCCGCAACACCGGCCCCACCCCCATTGAACACCTGATGGCGGCCTTGGGCGGCTGCACGCTGGCCACCTTGCGCATGTACCTCCGCAAAAAGAACATTCCCCTTGGCGCCATGAGCCTCACCGTCACCAAAACCGATGGCCAACCCGCCTTTCACAAAGTGCTTACCATTCAAGGTGGCGTACCCGCCGAGGTAGAACCCAAACTGCACGAAGTTGCGGAAAAATGCCCCGTGCAAAAAATGCTTGCCGCAGGCTGCACCATTACGATGGAAGTGCGTTAACAACTAAAGGGCCTTGCGGCCCTTTTCCTTTCTCCCAATTAGAAAGGCTTGGGTATCATCCCACTCATGTTCTGCATTGGCCCAAGGGGGTTAAACTCGCGGCTGCTGGCCTTAATGTCGGGCGTACCGTTCCACAGCTTGTACACCACTTTGTCGGCCACCATCACCATGGTTGCGTTAAACTCCCAACCAACCGTGCTGGTATGTTTTTGGAAACCCAGCAAGTCGGCGGCAATGTTCCCATCCCGCTTGTTCTGGATTTGCGTAGCTTTTATTGTGTACGCCGTGCACAGCTCTTTGGCGGCCACACAGGTTTTCACCCCTGCTGGCATGTCTTCCATTTTAAACGCGGGGCCAAACAGGTTTACCACGTCCACGTAGTTCAGTATTTTAATGTTGGGCACTTTGGCAGGGTCAAACCCTAACGTCTGAATATCCGTCAATGTGCTTGCCCCCACCTTCACCGCCTCGTAAGCGGTTTGGGCTTCGGCATAGTTGGCCCATGGCATTTGGCTTTTGTTGCTGTTTTCAGGTAAAACCCCAGGCAACCCGCTCCCGCCGGAACAGCCGGCCAGCAAGGTGGCACTCAGGGCAAGTATCAGGTTGGTGGTTTTCATGGATGTTCTCCTTATCCATAACCTTATGGGGTGGGGTTCCAAAGGGTATGAATACTCTTCCAATAACCAATCAACATCATGATATATTTTATATTTTGCACCGCACTTAACGCATTGCAGCAATCCTGACGGCTCGCAATGACGGCTTTACTTCACACGGTTTTGAAGCGCCTTTCGCACGGCGGCATCATCTTCGGGCTTGAGCAGCATACTACCTTGACGCCAGTACCGCTGGGCGGAAACCATGTTCCTCAGCTTGGCATGAACATCCCCCAAGTGCAAAAACACCGTGGCATCGTCGGGGGTAGCATCGGCCCCTTGCTCTAACAAGGGCAAGGCTTTGTCGTACTGGCCTTGCTGGTAGTAGGCCCAGCCCAAGCTGTCCATAATAGCACCATCCTCGGGGGCGGCTTCGTGAGCGCGTTCCAGCATGGCGGTCGCCTCGTTTAAATGGATGCCTTTATCCACCCACATATACGCCAGATAGTTCAACACGCTGGGGTTCACGGGGTTTAAAATCAACGACAGGCTTAAATCCTGCCCCGCCTGTTCGGTTTGCCCCAACCGCTCATAGGTGGCGCCACGGGCAAAGTACATAGCCGCCAGCATGGCAGGGGGCGTAGCGTTGCTTTGGCTTTTCAACAAGGTATCGTAGGCTTTCAACGCCGTGGAATAATCGCGGCTATCAAACGCCATTTCGGCCAAACTACGTTGGAATCCTTGTACGTCCGGCCGTTTGGCTACCAACTGCTTGGCCATGGCCACGCCTTCGGCTTGCTGCCCGCTACGGAAGGTCGCTTCGGCTTGGCGGATGCGGGCCGCCAAGGCCACGGGTGAGTTTTCGGGTATCTGGCTATACTTGGCCATGGCAGCGGCATAGGCGCGGGCGGATTCATCCACAATCCCCGCATAATACAGCATGTAAGGGTTGGTAGGGTCTAGGTACAAGGCCTGCGCCAACAGCTGGCGGGCGGGTACAACAGCCCCTTGGCTCCATACCAGCAAACCAAAATCAAACAAGGTTAGCGCCACGTCGTGCTTCACGTTGGGGGTTGTTTCAACCACCGTATAACCTTGTGCTATGCGGGCCGCTTCATCTTCCAGCAACGCCACATAGGCGTTTTTGGTACGGAACACGTTGTACAACGCCACCGCTTGGCTGGTTGCTCCGCGCTTATGGTACATATCCGCCAGCATCAAGGTGGTAAACAACGAGCCAGGCTCCAAAGCATTGGAAGCCTCCAACGCCTGTACCGCCTTCCCTTCGTCCGGCACGTACATCCACATACGGGCTATGTGGTACTGTTTGCGTGCTTCTTGGGGTTGGGGGCCTTTCAAGGCTTCTACCGCGGCCACATGCTTGGCCACGCTGCCGCCTTGGGCCACGTTCAGGTAAGCGTTTATCAAACTTATCTGTAACAAATCGGGCGCTACTTTGCTCACGGCCTGCAATTCGGTTTGGGCCAACGCCATGTTTCCTTCGTGCAAGGCCCCCACCACCCGCACCAAGACTGGCATCGTATCCCCCGTGCGGGCGGGCATGGTGCGCGCCAGGCGTACCGCCGTGGCCATGTCGCCTTCCACCAGCGCCAGCTCAAACACACGGCTTTTCAGGTTGGCATTTTCCGTGTCGTCCATCAGAGCGGTTAAATAGCCCTGGGCGGCAGGGCCGTTATCGCCCGCCATATCCGCGGTTACACCCCGCATGTAGCCGGATACTGCCTCTCCAAACCCTTCCTCCACCAACGCCGTACCGCTTACGGGCAAAGCCTCGCGCAGCACGCTTGGCTGCACAGGCATAGGGCCCATCGCCATGGGCTGGCAGGCGGCAAGGGCTACCACGGTGACTGAAAGAAAAACATGTTTCATGCCCACCCACCCTAAAGGGTTTAACGGGCTACATCAACAGCGGGGCCAGCAAAAGCTTGTTATATTCGCGCCACAAGGTGCGCACGCTGGCATCATCGCCTACCACCAAAAAGGTAGGCTGAAGGTTAGGGGCCAGCAGCACAAACAACACCCTGCACCGCAACGAATGAAACCTGTTGGTCACCACCGCCAGTTTAGTTATCTTCCGTTCCGCCGCCCACAAGGCCGTGTTCAACACATTTTCTCGTGTGGTGCGGGCTTCGTAATCCAATGTTAAATTGCTCCGCTGCACATGGCTTAACACTTCGGCGGGGATAATCTCGTGCACTTTCACATCCTCATGCACACCGCTTATCAGCACGGGACCTGCAAAACCTTGTTCTAATACACTTACAGCGGCATCCACCCGCCCCGTACCGCCCGTAAACACCACCAACCCTTCTGGCAATACGGGCATCAGCAATTGCGGGGTTGGCAACAGCATGGCAAACAAACCAAACCCTACACCATAAAGTATCAAGGCCAGCAATCCTGTGGTTATCCAGCGCATGGGTTACGCCCCTTGTTCCGCCAAAGCGGGTTGCAACAGGCGCCCCACCACCACACGGGCTGTCAGCCATGCCACCGCTGGCAACAAGGCTGGCGCCACGGCCAAACTTATCCATATGGGCCAGCCCACATACGCCTGCAACGTGGGCCACAGCAGAACGCTCACCAACGTTACAGCCACCGCACCGGCACTGGCCCAGGCCCAGCCCAAGGCCACACGCTCTACTACTTGCTGGCTTACCAGTTTTTGCACCAGTTTGTGGGTGGCCCCAATGTGCTGCAACAGCTCTAACGTGCTGCGTTGGGCCCGCAACCCTGCCCGCACCGTCAGTGTTACCAGCAACCCCATCACCATCAGCATCACCGCCGCCAACCCAACCCCCACCAGCTGCACTACGCTTACACCACGGGCCACGGCTTGTAACACGGGCTTGGCATCGTCAATTTCGGCGGCTGGGAAACGCGCCTGAATCACAGGGTCGAGCAAACTGCGGTCAAACGCCTCACCGGTACGGATTTCCAACACTTGCGGCAACGGTAACCCGCTCATATCCCCGCCATAAGGGGCCAACAAGGCCATCAGTTGGTCGGGGGGCACAATCTCCACATTCCCCACGCCCGGCACGCGGGTTATCTCCACTTGGGCTGCCTGAAGGGCCGCAGCATCCGTATCCGGTTGCAAATACACCTGCACCATCTGGCTCCGCTCCAACCGCCATACCTTATAAAGCCCGTGCATCATCAGGCTACCCCCCACACCCAACGCCACCACCCAGCCCAACAAGGCGGTCATCACCACCAGCAAACGGAACACGCCATCCCGCTCCAAACTTAAAGCTTTGCGGGCAACGGGGGTTATGCCGTTCATGCCATATCCTCCTGCTGCAACCGCCCGCCTTTCATGGTGAGCACGGGGTATTTAAAGCTCCGCACCAGCTCCTTATCGTGGGTTGCCACCAACACGGTAGTGCCGTGCTTGTTCAGCTCCACCAGCAAGTGCAAAATGCGCTTGGCCATGGCATCGTCCAGGTTCCCTGTGGGTTCGTCGGCCACCAACACTTGGGGCCGGTGAACCACGGCGCGGGCAATGCCAACGCGTTGTTTTTCCCCTCCGCTCAACCGGTCGGGGGTTTCGTCTTTTTTATCGGCCAAACCCACCCACGCCAGCATGTCGTCCACCGCTTTGTCTTGTTCACGCGTGGGGTATCCATAAAGGTTCAGGGGCAGCGCCACGTTCTCCCGCACCGTTAAATGCGGTAACAAGCGGTAATCTTGAAACACAATCCCCATTTTACGCCGCGTAAACGCCACTTCTTCCTCGCCCAACTTGGCAATGTTTTTACCAAACATGGTGATGTGGCCTTGGGTAGGCAGCATATCCAGGTACAACAGCCTGAACACCGTGGTTTTGCCCGCACCGCTGGGGCCGGTTAAAAAATGGAAACTTCCTTCCTCCAGCTCAAAGCTTACACCCGTTACGGCGGGGCGGGCATCGCCTGCGTAGTGGTAACCAACGTTGTCAAAACGAATCATGGGCGCATCCTAACTAAGCAATGGCGTTTCGGCAACCTTGCCGCCTTGTTTATCACCCCTTATGCTACAGGCATGCTTATCACGTGCCCCGAGTGCACCACCCGTTATAACCTTACCGCCGCCCAGATAGGCCCCGAGGGCCGTACCCTGAAATGCGCCAAGTGCGGCCACGCTTGGTTTGTACCGCCCGAAACCCCGCCCGACGAACCGGATTTGGACATCCCTCCCCCTTTGCCACCTGAAAACACTGTAGGGCTGGACGAAATGGCCTTTGTGGGCACCCAGCCTGCCTGGTGGCGGAAATTTGGTGCCAGCCTTACCTTGTGGCTTGTTGTCCTCACCGTGGCTTTGGCCATTGCCTTGGCGGCCGCCTTATGGCTGTTGATGAGCCCCGAACCTGCGCCCGACACCTCCCACGGCTCCGCCCCCCTAACGGATGCCCAACCCGACAACCTCAGCCTTTCCAACCTGACCCGCGAGATTCAGGAAGACGGGGCCTTGGTGATTTTGAAATTCAGCGGCACGGTTACCAACAACGGCAGCACCACCCAAACGTTGCCCGAGCTCCGCCTGCAGCTTTTGGACGTCAAAGGGATTGAGCTGGATTTTTGGCCTGCCGACGTGGCTAAACCTGTTCTGGAGGCTGGGGAAAGTGCGCGCTGGACGGCCCGCTTCCTCAACCCGCCGCTGGAGCGGATTGCCACGTGGCGCGCCTTCTTTAAAACTGGTACCCTGGCCCCCCTCCTCCCCGCCAAAGTGGAAGAGACCAGCCCTACCGAACCTGCCACCGAAGCCACAAGCGCAGATATATCTACCACCACCCCTTGAAATACGCCTTCAAGAGCTTATACTTGGGCCATGACACGCCTGAACCTTGCCGCCTTGAACGCCACCGACGCCCATGTGGAGGTCTCCTTCACCACGGGGAATGGCGAGATTGTGAAAGGCAGCATTGAAAACAGCTTTTTTGACGAGTTTGTGGCCCAGCCCAACCAAAAACTCTCCGCCGCCAAACGCCAACGGATTTTGAACGACAACGTGCCGTTCCTCATCGCCGAAGCCGACCGCCAGCTGCGGTTGGGCCACAAGCACATCACCATTGCGTAACAACCACACACCCGCCCTGCATGATACCCTTGCACCTTGTTATACTCTCCCTTTTACCCCATAGTCACCTTACATGATGCGCACCCGCCCCATGTTCCCCCCAACCAACTCTCACGGAGGCTCCCATCGCTGCACCGCGTAACACGGCCACGCGCCGCAAACCTGTCACATCCAAGGCGTTGTCATCGCTGAAACCCGTGGTGAAGGCCATCAAGCCCAAAGCCCCCCGCAAAGTTACCCCTCCCGCCCCCCGCGCCGTGCAGG